>CAYMHP010000082.1:960-1713 GCA_964390225.1 uncultured Solibacteraceae bacterium | reverse complement strand
CCGGTCATGCAGTAGCTCTTGGAAAACGATTGCACCACCAGGACGGCGTCGTCGCGCGTCGTCTTGCGCAGAATGGAGGGGGCGGGATCGCCCAGCGCGGGCCCCGTGTAGTAGAGCCGTTCGTAAACCTCGTCGGCCAGGAGCCACAGGCCGTGCCTGCGCGTGAAGTCGAGCAACCGGTCTTGCTCCTCCGCGGATGCCACCCAGCCGAGCGGGTTCGACGGGGAGGTGTACAGGAGCAGGCGCGTCCGCACGGTTACGGCTGCCTCCAGCGCGTCGAAATCGATGCGATAGCGGTTGCCGCAAAGCGGCTGCGGAATCTCGCGGGGGATGGCATTCGCCATGGCGATGCTGGACGCGCCGTTGGGCCACGCCGGTGTCAGCACGAGCGCTTCATCATTTGGGTCGAGCACGCAACGTATTGCGAGGTTGAGCGCCTGCACCCCGGAAGCGGTGACGACGATTTCGCCGGCGGGGTCGAGCGCCACCTCGTGCAATTGCTTGTAGTACCGCGCAATAGCCTGGCGCAGTGACGGGAGCCCCGCATTTTCGGTGTAGAACGTGTAGCCCTCTTCCATTGCCCGCACGGCCGCTTGCCGAATGTGTTGCGGCGTCGGCTGGTTGGATTCGCCGAAATAGAGGCGCAGAACGGCGTCCATCGACATAGCGATCTCCGCCAGTTCGCGGATGCGCGACCGCGGCACGAGTTCGGCCGAGCGGGCCAGGCGCGCCATGGGCTACTTCTTCTTTTCC
>CAYMHP010000082.1:0-950 GCA_964390225.1 uncultured Solibacteraceae bacterium | reverse complement strand
CTGCGGCGGGGTCACGGCGCGCGACCGCAGAACGGGCAATAGTTCATTCCCACGAACCGGCGACGCTCGTCGCCGAATACTAGGAAGTATTCGGTATCGATCTCGTTCACGATGGTGCCGTTGGAGAGCTGATGCGGCTGGGCATACTGGGCCAGCTCACGATCCATGAGTTGCTCGAGGTCGCGGCAGCAGGTCATTGGATTGTGCTGGCGCCTTCCACGCCCATGTCGCTGGTGACCACGTTCCGGTTGATATGGCGATCGAGATCGATGACGTAGGTCTCCGGCGCCTCGATCAGCACGGGCGAATGGGTTGCACAGATGATGCGGAACCGCTTCTGATCGACGAGTTCCTGAAGCATCTTCACGATCCGCCGCTGGTTGGAAACCGATAGAGCCAGCTCGGGTTCGTCCAGCAGGAGAATGGTTCCTTCGGGCAGCTTGGGAAAAGTCTCGCGGAACAGCGAGAGCATCACCTGGCCATGGCTCGCCATCTGTAGAAACTCCAGCATCTCAGGCTGGTCTTTGAAGAGCTCGAGCTGGGTGCGCGGATTGTGCTGCTCGGCATCGAACAGAAAGCTGCGTCCCACTGCGACTTCGCCGGCATCGAGCCGGTATACGAAGCCGTCGGCTCGCTCTCCGCGGAAGGCGACGTGGAGGGACTGTAACAGGGTCGATTTTCCCGATCCATTCTCGCCCCGCAGCATGATCAGCGGATGAGTCAGGTCCACGATCATCGGCATATGAAAGTTGAGATTGACAAAGACCGGGTGAGCGAGAATTTTCAAGTACATAGGGATGAGATCAGGATAGCAGGAGCGCGACCGCGGCCGGCCGGCCAAGCAGCGCCGGAAGGACCCGCGGCAGCCGACTCGTCAGCTCAGGTGGCGTTTCGTACCAACGGATGGGTGGCGTGATAAAATGAATGGTTCCAAGTTATCCTGAGGTTTT
>CAYMHP010000081.1:0-19009 GCA_964390225.1 uncultured Solibacteraceae bacterium | reverse complement strand
GCAGATCGAGGTGTGCACGGCGCAGTTCTTCGCCGCGCGCGCGGGCACCGGCGCGCCGGCGCCCGATCCGGTTTTCATTGTCGGGCTGCCGCGTTCCGGATCGACGCTGGTCGAGCAGATCCTTGCCTCGCATTCCCAGGTCGAGGGCACGCAGGAACTCGCGGACATCCAACGCATCGTTCTCCGAATAGGGGGGAAGTATCCAGACGCGCTTGCCGAGCTTACGCCTGAAGACTTTCGCTGGCTGGGCGAGCGCTACATGACTGGCACGCGCGCTTACCGGAAGCAGAAGCCGTTCTTCATCGACAAGATGCCGAACAACTTCCGTCACATCGGGCTCATCCACCTGATGCTGCCGAACGCTAAGATCATCGAGGTGCGCCGCGAGCCCATGGCCTGCTGTTTCAGTAACCTGAAGCAACTGTTTGCAAGCGGGCAGGAATTCACTTACAGCATCGAGGATATCGCTCGCTATTACCGGACCTATCTCGACCTGATGCGACATTGGGACGCGGTGCTTCCAGGCCGCGTACTGCGCGTTTGGTACGAGGACGTGGTGGAGGATCTCGAAGCAAACGTGCGGCGCATCCTGGAATTCTGCGGCCTGGAATTTGACCCGGCCTGTGTGGACTTCTACAAGACAGACCGCAGTGTCCGCACGGCAAGTTCGGAGCAGGTGCGCCGGCCAATTTTCCGTGAGGGGCTCTTCCAGTGGCGAAATTACGAGCCGTGGCTCGCGCCCCTTAGGGAGCAGCTGGGCGATGCGGTGATTCGGTACCGGGCATAACTGTGCTGGCGCTGCTCCGGCGGCCATCGAGGCCGACTCTTACGTTAACGAATACTCCCCTTCAGATGGGGAGGACCGCTCGCTTGGTGACTTACTGCCGCCCGTCTCCGATCTTTAGCGGCTCCAGCTTAGGCACCAGGAGCTGAACGATCAGCAGAGCGATCAGGTAAGCCGACCCGGCGATCAGAAATAGCGGGACGTAGCTGCCTGTCGCTTGCAACACGAAGCCCGTGAACGTGGCGATCACCATGCTGCCGATCATTCCCCCGAAGCCCGCGATCCCCACCACCGAGGCTACTGCGCGCTTGGGAAAGATGTCGGATGCTATCGTGTAGAGGTTCGCCGACCATCCCTGATGCGCGGCGGTTGCCAACCCGATCAGGGCCACCGCCAGCCAGAGATGCCCGGCAGTCGCGCCCACCATAATGGGGAGGACTGCCACCGCGCACACCAACATGGCGAGCTTGCGCGCTCGATTCAGGCTCCACCCCGCGCGGAGAAACTTCGCGGGCAGCCAGCCACCGCCAATGCTGCCGGCCATGGACATGCTGTAGATGGCCACCATCGGCCAGCCCAGCTCCGTCAGTTTCAATCCGTACTGCGTGTTCAGGAATTTCGGCAGCCAATACAGGAAGAACCACCAAATAGGATCGGTGAGAAACTTGGCAATTACCAGCGCCCAGGTCTGCCGGTGCGGCAGAAGCTGAGACCAGGGGACGTTCGCGACAGGCTCGGGAGGGTCGCTCTGGATATACTGCAACTCCGTCTTCGAGAGCCGCGTGTGCTCCTCGGGCCGGCGATAGATCATCAGCCACGGCACGATCCAAAACGCGCTGAGCGCGCCCATGAAGACGAAAGCCCACTGCCATCCGAGTGTGAGGGCGATCCAGGGCGCGGCCACGGGAGCAATCATCGCGCCGATATTCGCGCCCGAATTGAAAGTGCCTGTAGCCAGCGCGCGCTCCCTGCGCGGAAACCACTCGGCCACGGTTTTCACCGCGGCGGGGAAATTGGCCGACTCCGCCAGCCCGAGGGCGAAGCGCGCCACAGCGAACGCCATCACGGTCCGGGCGAACGAATGGCCGATGGTGGCCAGGCTCCAGACCGCAATCGCCGCGCCATAGCCCACGCGCGTTCCGGCGCGATCGATGAACCGCCCGGCCAGCAGAAGACCCAAAGCATAGGCCGCCGTGAAGGCGGTTACTATATTGCCGTACTCGATTTCATTCCACCCGATCACCCGCTGCAATTCCGGCGCGAGCACGCCGAGCACCTGCCGGTCCATGTAATTGAGCGTGGTGACGAAGAACAGCAGACCGCAGATGCGCCAGCGATACCGGCCGACTACGGCCCCGATTTGCGCAGCGGGAGTGCTTAGCGGCTTGGCGCCAATTGCCATCGAGTGGCCTCTTGCTGCGAGCCCGAAAACCGCCCGCGGTAAGCCCACAGCCCCAGCGCGGGATTGGAGATGAAGTACAGCTCCTCACCGCCGGCGGAATTCCAACCGGCCTGCAATTGTGCGGGGTTGTAGCGCTCGCTCATCGAATCGAACGGAGCATACTGGAACCCGGCGCGTTCGATCTCCTCTCTGCTGAGGTGGCCGGGGCAGTACGTGATGGTGAAGCGACCTTCCGACGAGCCATGAATCAGATGCGCGGCCGCGCTCAGGTGGCGGGCGAGATCGGGATTCTGTTCGACGGCGCGCCGCACGCCAGGTGTGCCCCGGTATCCGTACTTACGGATCAGGGCATCGATGGTTGGGTCCTCTCCGAAGCGTTCGACGCCCGGCGCCAAGATGATGAGTTCGCCGCCATCGGCGATCGCCATTCGCGTCCGGTAGATGGCCTTGTTCCCCAACCAGGTGCTCTGGAACGTAGCCGGGTGGAGGTAGACGACCGCCTTTTGGATGGGCCGCTCGAGCAAATTGAGATTCAATCGCAGGCTGAGATCGCAGGCCCTTTGGAAACACTCCAGATCGTCGCCGATGAACAGGCCACCGGCGTCGTTGCCGATTACGGTCAACGCATGAAGCACCGGAATTCCGCGGCCGAAACGCTCCGCAGCGTAGTTCAGCACGCGGCGGACGGGGTTATCCGCCCGGCCCACGATCCGTTCCATTCCGTAGACGGCGCCGAGATAATGGCTGCTGTGGATCATCTCCGAACCGCCCGCGCCGATAAAGAGATTCTTGTTGTGACCGGCCATTCCCGCCACTTCGTGCGGCACCACCTGCCCGATCGAAAGAACCAGATCGAAATCGCCATCCGACAGGGCGCGATTGATCTGCACCGGCCACGAGAAATTCAATTCGCCTTCGGATTGTTGCCGGACCAAATCCGCGGGAATTTCGCCGAGGGTTGCCAGGCCGTTGCGCCAGTCGTGAACGGCGAACAACGTGCGCGGGATGTCGCCGAACATCGTGGCGATTTCCGAATTGGTCATCGGCCGGTGCGTTCCCAAGGCCGGCAGAATCTGCTTCAGCCCGTCGCCGTAATACTCCCACACGGCACGAGTAAGCTCGCCCGCCCGCGAATGATAGCGCGTGAAATCCGGTGGGACCACCAGCACCTTCTTTCGCGGCTCGAGGATATCCAGGGCCCGAAAAAGACCGGTACGCAGTTCATCGGTCGAGAGCGGACGACGCATGGATCCGAGGGCGGCAAAGAGACTCATAGGGTGGACCCGCTCATGTGTTCACCCCCGAGGCGAGAAATCCTCCGTCGACGGCAATGCATTGGCCCGTGATGTAGCTGGCCGCATCGGAAGCGAGTAAGACCGCGGCTCCGACCAGCTCTTCGGCGCAGCCGAAGCGCTTCATGGGCGTGCGCATCAGCAGTTCGCGGCCGCGCTCGGTCTCATCCAGAAGTCTTCGGTTCAGGTCCGTTCGAAATACTCCGGGCGCGATGGCGTTCACGTTCACTCCGGAAGTGGCCCATTCCACTGCCAGGCTGCGCGTCAGAGACAGAAGCGCCGACTTGGCTGCGGCGTAGGCAGCGACTTCGCGCAAACTGACGAATGAGTTCAGCGAGGCGATGTGGATGACTCGCCCGCAGCCCGAGGCCGAGAGAGCCGGATAAAATGCCTGGCAGGAGCGCAAGGCTCCGGTCACGTTGACATCCAACGTGCTCTGCCATTCCCGGTCGCTGACGTCGATGGTTGGCTTCCGCGTCAGCGCACCCGCCGCATAAACCAAAATTTCGACATGACCGAACTTCGCGATAACCTCGTCGCGGAGAGCATCGATCGAATGCCGGTCCATGACGTCCGCGGGAAACGCCAGACTGCGGCGACCCATTCGCTCGATTTGCCCGCAGACCTCCCGAACCAGCTCTTCGCGGCGGCCGGTGGGCACGACATCAGCTCCCGCTTCTGCAAGGCCGAGCGCCATCGCGCGGCCCAATCCAGACGTGCCTCCAATCACCACGGCGACACGCCCGGTCAGATCCAGGGAGTTCAGCATCGGCCTTCTTCGTGTTTATGATAACTCCCGTCAGTGGCACGGCAACCAACGCGCGCGGCACCCTGCAGCACCGCAGCGACCACCGCCCTTACGGGACGCGGCTGAACCCCTCTCGCAATCTCGTTCTCGGCACCGTCCCTTGAGGATTATGCGTTTGACAGCGACCCGCCCAGGTCTATACCGTCAAAGTGAGATGCAGACCCATGCTGGTGTTTCGGAGGGGACCGGCTCCGATGGCTTGTTCGCCGCGCTCGCGGCGGATGCCTTCGGCGAGGTGGTCGAACAGGAACTCGCCGCAACTCCGTTTATCGACGTCCATACCCTCTTGTTTATGCCTTCGCTGGGAACGCTGGGGCTGTGGGGTATCGACGAACTCATCACCTACCACTATTTGGAAGCGGAACTGTTTCGGTCGAGCCGGATTACGCCGGGCGAGTACTGGCGGCTTTCGAAGCGCGAGAAGGCCGATGCGATCTGGAAGGCCCTGTTCGTCGAGAACGCGCCCGTTTCCGAGGCCACCCGCGGAGTCGTCGCCGTGCTGAGTGCGCTCGGTCTGCCTACGAGCGGAGAGGATCTCGAGGAAGCGCGCCGGTTCTTCGCGGCGCAAGAGCCCCGGGCGCACATTCGCCGCGTTTTCGAGTTGGCCGGCATCAGCGAGGCGGTCATGACGAATGATCCGCTCGATCCGGAAGAGGCTCCGCTGTGGGAGCGCGGAGCGGAACGCGATCCGCAGTTCCGCCCGGTGCTGCGCCTTGACCGCATTCTGAACAAATGGGCCGATCACTGGGAGATTCTCGCTTCGCAAGGCTACAGCGTCGATCGCGAAGCAACTGGAAAATCGGCGGCGGAAGTTCGCCGCTTCCTCGCCGAATGGTGCAGGCGCATGCAGCCGGTCTACATGGCGGTGTCGCTGCCGGATACGTTCGCCTACCCCGACGCGGGCATCCGCGGACGGCTGCTCACGGAGGCCGTCATTCCGGCGTGCCGCGAGCACGCACTTCCGCTGTCGCTGATGATCGGCGTCCGTTACCAGGTGAATCCGGCGCTGCGGCTGGCGGGTGACGCGGTGGGAAGGGCGGATTTGCGCGCGCTCGAACGTCTTTGCGTCGAATTCCCTGCCAATCGTTTCCTGGTAAGTGTCCTGAGTCGCGAGAATCAGCACGAACTCTGCGTGTACGCGCGGAAGTTCAGCAACCTTATGCCGTTCGGCTGCTGGTGGTTCCTCAACAATCCGTCCATCGTCGAAGAGATCACTCGCGAGCGCCTGGAGATGCTGGGAGCCAGCTTTATTCCGCAGCATTCCGACGCGCGTGTGCTGGAGCAGGTCATTTATAAGTGGCGCAACACGCGGCGCACCTTGAAGCCGATTCTCGCTAACGCGTACCGCGTGCTGGCGGACGATGGAAGGCCGGTGACCCGGGCCGACATCCGGCGCGATGTTACGCGGCTGTTCCGTTCCAACTTCGAGCAGTTCTGCGGGTTATAAGCGCCGGCGATACACGCGGCAACGGTTTGCGAAAACGCGACGTGGCGGATTGTGGCAGACCCTCGCCCTAACGGGACGCGGCCGAAACATTTGTGCAGCCCCGCCCGTGAGAATCTATGAATGGATCAGTTACTGGCTTCGATCTTGACTTCCTTGCCTTCGACGCCGCCCAATTTGCGAATGAGGGCCACGGTGCTGTCGTGCGGCACCGGAAGTTGCGCGACCACGTTCTTGCCCATCGCGTAGTCGAGCGGCGTGAAGCCCGCCTTCGTCTTAGCCTCGAGTGGCGCGCCTTGGGCGATCAGGTAGGAAACGATCGAATCGGCCCCGCGCCCGGCGGCTCCATGAAGCGCGGTTTCGCCTTTGGCGTTCACCTCGTTCCAGTTGGGTCCAATGCCGGCCAATAGCTTGAGGGCTTCGAGAGCATCGCTCTCGGAGCCTCGCGTATTCTTGTCTCGGTAGCCCACGCCGGCCGCAAACAGGAAGGCGGTGTTGTCGTCCTTGGTCTTCAGTTTCGGGTCGGCGCCATGCTGCAGCAGAATGCGCATGGCGCGATGATCGCCTGCCCTGGCGGCCCGCATCAACGGCGTCGCGCCCTGGTCCAACGTGACATCGCCGGAATCCATGCCGCTCCGCCCGGGCAGATTCTTGGTCAGCTGGGTATTGGGATTGGCGCCCCGGTCGAGAAGCGCTTGGATGAGCTCGAGGCTCGGCAGCGGATCGTCCTCCTTGCGCGAGGGGAGAGCCGAGTAGTCCTCGTTGCGCATGTCGAGCGCGGCATAGAGAGCCGCGCGTCCGTGCGCATCCGGGAGGTTCGGATCGGCGCCGCGATCCAGAAGGAATTTGGCAAAGCTGTAATGCTTGTTCAGGATGGAAACGACCAGCGCACTGGTCCCGTCGGCATCCTGGACATTCACGTCGACTCCGGCGGCGAGCATGACGCGGCCGGTTTCGATATCGCCTTCGCGAGCGGCGAAGTGCAGCGCGGTGAGGCCGCCGCGCGCCATGGGTGTGACCGAAGAGGCCGCGCTGAGCTTGGGCATGGAGTTGTCGCGGGCGAGAGAGCGGATTTTCCAATCGGCGCCGCGCTCCAACAGGAGTTTCACGACGGGGGCATGGCGCTCGGCGGCGGCCCACATCAGAGCGGTCTGGCCGCGGTAATTCTCCTTGGCGTTGACATCGGCGCCGTGATCGAGAAGCACTTTGACTGCGTCGATGTTCCCGGACCGGGCGGCGGTCATGAGCACTGTCTCGCCATCGGGAGTGGTCAGGCTTTTGGCATCCGCGCCGGCCTGAATCAAAGCTTGGATAATCGCCACGTTGCCCAGGGCCGCGGCTTCGGACAGCGGAGTGGCGCCGTAGCGGTTCGCGAGTTTCGGATCGGCGCCCGCTCGCAACAGCAGCTTCACCATGTCCAGGTCGTTCCAATGAGCGGCCCATTGCAGCGCCGTGGTGCCGTCCGGTTGCGGCGCGTTCACGTTCGCGTGCTGCTCGACGAGCGCGCGTACCGCTTCGCGATCCTTGCTCTGGGCCGCGTCCGCGGGCTGCAATGCGGCGCCGTATGCGGCGGACGCCAGGGCGATTCCCGCCAGTACGACGATCGTCTTCATGGCTATACCTCGGAGAGAAGCCCGGTGCTGTCGCCGACGCTTTCCTGCGGAACGCCGGCTTTGTCCAGAATCGTCAGAAGGAGGTTCGCCATCGGCGTGTTCTCCGGATATTTCAGATGGCGGCCGCCCTTCACCTTGCCGGCCGCTCCGCCGGCTACAACGACCGGAAGCGGCGAGTGATTGTGGACGTTGCTATTGCTCATCCCGCTGCCGTAGAGAACCAGCGAGTGATCGAGCAGGTTGCCGTCGCCATCCGGGGTAGACCTCAACGTCTCCAGGAAGTGCGCGAGCAGGCTCACGTGATAGGTGTTGATCTTGGTGAGATTCTCGAGGCGGGCCGGGTTGTTTTGATGGTGCGACGCCGGGTGGAACGCTTCGGAGAGGCCGAGCATGGGAAACGTCCGGTAGCTGACTTCGCGCGCCATCATGAATGTGGAGACGCGCGTGATGTCGGCCTGAAACGCGACGGTCATCAGGTCGAACATGAGTTTCGTATGCGCCTGGTGATCGTCGGGAATGCCCGTGGGAGCGGCGGGAACCGAGAGGTTCGAATTGTTCTGCTTCTCGGCTAGTTGGATGCGGCGCTCAATCTCGCGCACGGTGTCCAGGTACTCGGCGACGCGACTGCGATCGGTGGGGCCGAGCCGTCCTTCGAGGTGCCGTACGTCACTGGTCACCGCGTCCAAGATGCTGCGCTCCTGCTCGATGCGCTCCAGGCGCTCCTCGGCACTCGCGCCATCGCCGAACAGGCGATCGAAGACGACGCGGGGATTGATCTCCATCGGCAGCGGAGTGGTGGGGTTCCTCCAGGAGATCGTATTCATGTAAGCGCAACTGAAGCCCACGTCGCAGGAGCCGACGAGGCCGCTGAAGTCCTCGATCGCCAATTCCAGCGAGGGCAGCGGAGTCTGCTGGCCGATCTTCTCCGCGGCGATCTGATCGATGGTCGTGCCGGCGCGGATATCGGCGCCATCGGTGCGCTTGGGGTGAACGCCGTTCAAGTAGACGGCGGGAGAGCGCGTGTGATCGCCGCCATTATCGCCAGGGCCGGCCGGCGCCGCATTCCGGTGCGCCAGGTTGCTGACGACCACGAGCTGCTTTTTGAACGGCTCCAGCGGCTTGAGAATCGGGGAGAGTTCGAATTCGGTTCCCTCTCCCACGGGAGTCCAGTTGTTCATGACAGCGCCGTGGGGAATGAAGCAGAGACCCAGCCGAAGCTGCGGCCGGGCAGCGGTCTTCGCCAGCGGCGTCTGCGCAGGAACCATCGACTCGAGCAAGGGAAGCGACAAGGTCACTCCCAACCCGCGAAGGAAGGTGCGGCGCGGAAGATGCTTCTTGGTAATGAGCCTCATTCGATCTCCTCAGTTCGGGCGATTCGCGGCGACCGGCGTGCCGTCGTTCGCCGGTGCTTTCTTCATCTTCATCTGAAATGGCGCGCTATTGGCGACTCCGAGAACCAGCGACGAAAAACGGAAATTGCGCGCAGCGGCGTCGTGAACGATCTTGCGGACCACTGGCATATCGTAATACTCCAGCCCGCGTCCCAGGGCATAAGTCAGCAGCTTCTCGGTGAGGACACCGACGAAGACCTCGGGACGGGCGGCCAGCATCTGCCGCAACGCGACGGGGCCGTCGACTCGCGCTCCATTGAACAACGTGCCGGCGGGGTCTATGGGCGCGCCCTCGTCGGATGTCCGCCAGTGGCCGACCGCATCGAAATTCTCGAGCGCGAATCCGATTGGGTCCATGACTTTATGGCAGCCCGCACAGACGGCATTGGCGCGATGCGCTTCCATGCGCTCGCGAAGGGAGTGGGGCTTGCCGTCGTCGCCGTTTTCCTTCAACTCGGGGACATTGGGCGGCGGAGGCAATGGAGGCGTGCCGAGAATGTTCGTGAGAACCCATTTGCCGCGCTGCACGGGAGAAGTACGCGCGGCATAAGAAGTAACGGTAAGGATGCTCGCCTGTCCGAGAAGCCCGCGTCGCGCTTCGTCATCGACATGCACGCGGCGGAACTGGCTGCCGTAGATGCCGGGGATTCCGTAATGCCGCGCGAGACGCTCATTCACGAAGGTGTAGTCCGCGTTTAGCAGATCGAGGACGCTGCGATCTTGGCGCAGCACACTGTTGACGAACAACTCCGTCTCCTGCTTCATTGATTCGCGGAGATTGTCGTCGAAATCCGGGAAGGCATCCAGATTGGGGGAGACGCTTTTGAGGTTGCGGAGGAAAAGCCACTGCTCGGCGAAGTTCGCGATGAGGGCGTCCGACTTCGGGTCGGCCAGCATGCGCCGGACCTGCTGTTCGAGCACCGCGGGATCGTGCAGTTTCTTTTGGGCGCCGAGCGCGACCAGCTGGTCATCGGGGATGCTGCTCCACAAGAAAAACGAGAGCCGCGAGGCGAGCGCGAGGTCGCTCACGCGGTAGCCTGCATCGGGCGCAATGCCCGCGGGATCGGGCTCAAAGCGAAAGATGAATTCGGGGCTCGCGAGAATGTATTGCAGCGCGGATTCGATGCCCGCCTCGAAATTGCCTTTAGCATTGCGGCGGCGCTGGTAGAAACTCAGCAGCGTTTCCAGATCGGTGTCGGCGACCGGTCTGCGGTACGCGCGCTGGGCGATCGACGAGAGGATTTTGCGCGCGCAGGGTAGATCTTCCTGGGCATTGTCAGGACGGCAAACAAAGATGCGGCGGCGCGAGGCCGTATCGCCAGCGCCTTTTTGATCGAAGGGACCTTCGATTGTGACACGGTCGACCGACGGATCGCCGGTGATATCCAGGCCGTCGACAGTGGTTCGGAGAAACGGCTTGATCAGGTCATCCTTGGATGCATGGCTGCGCAACAACGTCGTAGCGGAGACAGAGTGCACTCCGGCCTTCACCGGGACGCGAACGGTGAGGCGCTGATCGAGGGCGGCACCGAACGCGCCGGGGTTTTGCGCCATCGCCACGAACTCCTCGCGGCCGCCGGCCGTGATGAGGCGAAGCTGGGTGCCGTCGAGGCTGATTTCAATCTGGTGCGGGTCTTCCATGCCGCGCATCAGGTCGAAAGTGTTTCGCCAGAGCCTGACCTTAATTACATATTCTCCATCCAGCGGGAAATTGTGGCGGACGAGCATTCCGCCGCGTGTTCCCAGGGGCAGGCCATCGATATGCTGGTCCTGCGAGAGATCGGGCCGCGCGCGGTAGGTCGCGGTGGAAGGCACGATGCGGCTGTCGCCGACGGCGAGGCGGCTGATGTTCCACGACGCCGAGAGATACCGCTCCATGAGCGACGGCGAAACCTTGAGGACGTCGGCGATGTTGTCGAAGCCGCTGCTCTCGTCGTCGGGCGGCAAGTATTGAGCAGCATCGATATCGAGCGCGAGCAGATCGTGGATGGCGTTACCGTACTCGGCGCGATTCAGGCGGTGCATGGAGGAGCGCCCGGGATTTGGATTCGCGGCGTAGGCGCGGTCGATAACGGATTCCAGGTACGAAGCCAGGTCATCCAACGCCGGCGCCTCCGGCCGGGGCATGCCTTGTGGCGGCATAGCGCCGACGCGAAGCTTGCGAATCACCTTCTCCCAAATCTCAGCGGCTTGGGGAACGGCGGTCAGGTCGGCGGTCTGGAGGGAAAGGCCTCCGGTGCGAAGCTTGTCGTTGTGGCAGGTGACACAGTATTGGTTAAGGAGCGCTTTCTGGCGTTCCGGCTGTGCCTGCATGGGGAGGGCGGAGACGAGAATTAATGTCGCACCAGCGAGCTGAAGGCAAATTGTATTTCGGAGGACAAGCTTCAGGGATGCATGCATTTCAGACGCTCCGATCAGTATATTGCCGGGCCTTCGCCCCCGTCAATCGGCCCTGGCCACGGAAAAATGCATGCAAAGGAACCGCAGAGGCGCGAAGACGCCGAGAAGCCACAGACGGTACCGCAGAGACGCGAACACGCCGAGAGAGCCACTGGGATTTGGTCAAGCGGGTTGATACAGGGTATAGGATTTCTGCTATGGCTTCAGTTGCGGCCGGGAGATATACTACCGCAAGCCGCGTCTGCGGGAATGGAGCGGGAATGCGACGACGCTTTGAACGGGGTTTCCTACTGCTGCTGTCCGCCTGCTTGTGGGCGCCGATTTCGGGACAGACTGCGGGAGCGTTCCGGGCCGGGCAAGGGCTCGACCTCAGCGGCGCCTGGGCGCCGATCCCGCACGAGGAGAGCATTGGGAATCCCGCGCTGGTGGAGTATTACGGCGTGCCGATTACCGATGGGGCACGCGCCTGGGCGCTGGCCTGGGACCCTTCGCGCCTTACACTGCCCGAACACCAATGCCAGGTACATGTGGCTTCTTATATCTATGGCGGGCCGCTGAACCTCCGGATCTGGGAGGAGAAAGACCCGCAGTCGCAACGCGTGATCGCGATCAAGCAGTACATCAGCACGTACGAGCAGAATCGCACGATCTGGATGGACGACCGCCCGCATCCGGGACCCAACGCGCCGCACACTTGGATGGGATTCTCCACCGGCAAATGGGAAGGCAACACACTCACCGTTTACACGACGCATCTGAAGCAGGGCGAGCTGCGGCGGAACGGGTTGCCGGAAAGTGACCAGGCAACTCTGATGGAGCACTTCATCCGGTACGGCGACTATATGACGCACGTGAGCATCGTCACCGATCCGGTGTATCTCACCGAGCCGTTCATACGGACGCAAGTGTTTCGGCTGGTGATTCCAGCGGGCTTGAACTGGCTGTATCCCTGCGAATCGGTGGAGGAGATTGCCAATCGCCCGCCGGAAACGGTGCCCAATTATTTGCCGGGCGAGAATCCGTTTCTGGATGAGTTTGCGAAGAAGCATCACATCCCGCTCGATGCAGCGCTCGGTGGCGCGGAAACGATGTATCCCGAGTTCCAGTTGAAAATCATGCGGTCTGCAGCCAGCGCGAGCGGCGACCCAGCCGGCAGAAAATAAGGCGGGAGCGGCGCACGCAAGCGTGCAGCGCCGGCGCCGCCACCCTGTTCGCCACCGATTCCCACCAGCACCAGGCCGGCAATGATGACGGCCGTGGCGATGCTTTTGCCAATCAGCACACGCCTGCCGAAATCCTCTTTGAGCCACTGCGGCTTGAGCCGGGTGAGCAGATAAGCTCCGACGAAGATGATGACGTAGCGCAGCCCGGAGATAGCGTCTACGATGGCGGGGCTTCCTTTACTGATCGCGAGGAAGATGAGGAAAGAACCGACTCCGGAAAGAAACCGGTTCACGAAATACCAGAGTTTGCTTCGCGGGGGCGCTACTTCGGAGTGGCGGAAAATTTCCATGCGCCAGCGCGGGTGGATCAGCAGAGCCATGGCTCCGATGAACGTTCCGATAGTGAAGAAGACATATCCCGTAACGAATCCGGTGCTGTTGAAGACGATCTTCTGAAGCACGTTCGTGACGCCGAAGAGACCCGATGACAGCAGGACGCTGGGCAGGACGCGGCGCCAGTTCAATTTCTCCGATAGAAACATGATGAATCCGCCCGCCACCATCAGCGCGAAGCCTACGACGCTGCTCTTCCCGAAAGGACTGGGCAGCAGGCCGAGGCCGATCAGCGCGGTGGCCAATGGCGAGAAGCCTCCCATCACGGCGAGAGTCTGCGACGCCTCTCCGCGCTTCAGGGCAGCGTAGTAGAACCAGTTTGCAGCGAGGTGAATGACGCCAGCGGCGAAGCCGAGGAGGGCCATGCCGGCCGAGGGCAGCCTGAATCCGACCGGGATCAGGAGGACACCGAAGACGCTGATGGCGCCGAGCCAGAAGAGGTAGTTGGGGAGACTCCTGGTCTCGGGGCGCTGCAACAGAATCTTATCCCAGACGAGCGAGATTCCGATCAGGGCATGTGCGAGGATCGCGAGGAACGTGCCGTTGGTGAGAATCCGCACCACCGTAATGAGTCCAGGGTGGGGCGAGCACACGAGGTGCCAGCGTTAGAGAAGCGGCGGCATCAGCATCAATGTCACTTACTTGGGGCTCTTCAGCGGCTATTCCATGGCTGCATACGCGACCGTCCAGAAGTCGGTGAATACCTTCGGCGGCTCTGGGGAATCCATCATGCGCTGGGTGAAAAGGATGCCGACCATCCGCTGGGCCGGATCGGTATAGGCGGTTGTGCCGAAGCCTCCGGTCCAGCCGAACCGGCCTGGGGTGTGGAAGATGTCCCGTCGAGCGATGTCCACCGCGACTCCCAACCCCCAACTGGAGTGCGCGCCGAAGAAGATGTCGGAGCCGGCGCGCTGCGCGGGCGTGACTTGATCGGAAGTCATCAGCTCGACTGTGGCGCGGGAGAGGATCTGCTCGCGGCCGTGGCGGCCTTTGTTCAGCATCATGCGGCTGAAGGCAAAGTAGTCGTCAACGGTGGAAACGAGTCCGCCCCCACCGGCTTCGAACTGCGGCTCGCCGCGCCAGGCGCTGTTGTCGAAGTCGTCGAAGAAATCCAGCGCGTTTGTCTGACGATTGAAGAAATAAAGCGCGGCCAGGCGGTGCAGTTTGTCGGCAGGGACATAGAACGCGGTGTTCTTCATTCCGAGCGGTTCGAAGATGCGTTCGCGCAGGAAGCGACCGAGCGAACGCCCCGAGGCGCGCGCGATCAAGACCCCCAGCACGTCGCCGCTGGTGTGATACATCCATTTCTCACCGGGTTGCGCCAATAGCGGAAGCGAGCCCAGTCTGCGCAGCCACTCGTCCATTGGAGGAGCTTCGGTCGGCAGCGGAGGGCCGTCGCCGCCGATGCGATATTCGCGAATGTACTTCTGGATCGGATGCGTGCCCGGCATGGCCATGACGCTGCCGAAGCCCATCGTGTAGGTGAGCAGATGGCGCAGGGTGATGGCGCGAACGGCCGGGACGGTGTCGTCGATTTCCGACGAAATGGACTGGAGCACCCGACGGTTGGCAAGTTCCGGGAGCCATGGCTCGATGGAATCGTCCAGCCTTAACTTACATTCCTCCACCAGAATCATGGCCGCGACGGCAGTGATGGGCTTCGTGATGGAAGCGATGCGAAAGATGGTATCCCGCTCGATGGGCGCTGGATTGCCGAATGCCAGAGTCCCGAGCGCCTCGACATGAATGTCGTCATTGCGACTGACGAGCGCCACCATGCCTGGCATATCTTTTCGCTCGATGTGTTCGGACAAGACCCGGTGCATTCGCTCCAGCCCCGGTTTCCAAAGACCGGCAGTGCCCATGCTCATCTCCTCGATCATGTTGATCTCCTACATATGCGAATCGAACGGCGGGGGGACATTTCGACAGAGGCGGCTGCTCTGTTCCAATTTTATTGCGAGTGTCCCGCAGTGCCTCCATCAATGCGACGCGCGGCACCGCTTGCAGGAGAGGTAGCAGGTCGTGACGGGCCGACCAAAAGTCGGCCGCGGGGTGAATCCCTGCCCCCACCTTTGCATGGGGCTGAACCGCGTCGCACGGACGCAACTAAAAGCGACCAGCGCTCTCGAAAGTCCGCGAGGGAGGTTTACGATTTTTTACATTGCCGCGCTCCGAAGGGCTAGTGCGAAATGGCGATTGGCCTCGTCAGAATGAGTATGAGAAGCACTCATGCGATTCGGACCCGGCTTTATTCGCGGCCGGTTTTTCATCCACATGTTCACGAATTGGATTACGAAGGCTTATGCCACTGCCTCGACGAAAGCAGCGGCAATTTTTACGACTTCATTCCCGGCGAGAGAAGCCGGCTGATGGTGGCTTTGGGAGATTTGACCGCGGCGGTGGAGGGCCCTTCGATTACAGTTTTGTGTATGCAGGCGTTGGTGCGCGGCCTGAGCTCCTCGCATCCGGAGGCCGGCGAGGTTGTCACTGAGCTGAATCGCACGTTTCATCTGCTCGCGTGCAGCGACGTGTGCACGCTTTTCTACGCATCGCTGGATCCGGTGCGCCGCGAACTGCGATATGTGAACGCGGGAGCCGAGGTCCCGCTGCTCATCCGGCGGCAGGGACGCGTTGTCCACCGCCTGGACCACACCGGCCCCGTGTTGGGACTATCGGGCCGGGCGGTTCACCGCGAGGCGCGAGTGACGATCGAGCCCGGGGATTTGTTGGTGGCGTTTAGCGAAGGCGTCGTGGAGGCACGCAACCTTCGGGATCGTCAGTTCTCAGAATCCGGAGTCGTGGAATCGATTCTTCGGAATCCTCACCTGCGAGCGACGGAATTGACGCAGCGGCTGATCCAAGATGTCGAAGCATTCAGCGAAGGCGCCGGACGCGAGAAAGACCTGACGGTTGTAGTGGTCCGTTTCGCCGGAACGGCGGAGCAGGTTTTGTACCACGAGGCGGTTGCCGAAGCGGCAGTGGCGTAGCGCGGGCATCCAGCGGCACCGGAATGCGGGCGGTTCGGGGGCTTGACCGGCCTCACGGGCGGGCTGAAGAGAGCTTTTCAGCCGCGTCCCATGAGGGCGCGGGCCGCATTATTTCACAGACCCTTACAGGACGGGACCGCTTCGCTTGAAAGGGCCTAAGGCCGCGGGCGTGATTCCAGGAAGGAACGGGCGGCGGCGCGGCCCATGCAACGTTCCAGCATTTTTGGGGCGGTGCGCAGGTCGGCGAGGATCAGGGCATCCACGGAATGAGAGAAGCTGGGGTCGAGGTTGAAGGCGATCAGCTTGCCTCCGGATTTGAGATATTGGCGGATCAGCACGGGAACGCCCTTGCCATCTTCTTCGATGTCGGAGATCGACACGGATACGTCTTCGATGCTGGCGGCAACTCCGGCGAGCCGCTTGACGCCTTCGGTGTCGGCCGCGCGCTCGCGCCATTTTTTTCGCGGCCTGACGAGGGATGCCAGATCGCTGAGAAGCCGGTCCGATAGGTAAGACGCAATCAAACCGCGGGACGCGGCCTGATATTCGCGGCTAATGCTCACAGCTCCGAACAGAACCGCGGCCTCGGGATGCTGTTGAACAAACCCGACGATTCCCTTCCAGAGCAGCAGCAGCGGCGAATAGGAGCGCTGGTAATCGGGGCAGATGAACGAACGGCCCAGTTCCAGCGCGGGGCCGATGCGTTGAAAGAAATCCCGGTGGTAATGAAAGAGCGTGTTGGTGTACAGGCCCCGGAGGCCGAATCGGCGGAGCACTTCCTCAGTTAACGCCATGCGATAGGCGCCGGCCAGGCGCTGGTCGCGCTTGTTCCAAAGGACCAAATGGAAATAGTGTTGATCGAACCGATCCAAATCGGTTTCTTTTCCAGTGCCCTCGCCGACCTGGCGGAAGGCTTCCTCGCGAGCGCGGCCAATCTCTTTCAGCAAAGAAGGGATCTCGGCTGCGCGCGCGACGAAGACGGAGAAATCCTCGTTGCGAGCCAATTCCGCGGAGGCCGGCAGAGCGGCGACTTCAGCGGCAACCAGCGGATCGGGGCCGTTCTGGTAGACGCTGGTTTCTGGCTTCCGCGGGCCGGCGGCTGGAGCACTGTGGACCGCAGGCCATGGGCGATTGGCGAGAAACAAGGTGCGGGAGCGCAAATATTCAGTTGCGGAATCGGCGGTTCGGTACTGCGATAGGACATCGGAGGAGATGGGGCTTCCGATGCGGACGCGAAGGGTTTTGCCGCGCATCTTCAGAAACTCGCGCGGGAGCCCGAGCGTCCGGAGCCGCGGATGGAGCGCACCGGCGAGATGAAAGGGCAGACTATTGGTTCCCTCGAAGAAGACCGGGACCACCGGCAGACGCATGTGGAGCGCCAGCCTGGCCGCGGCAGTATTCCAGCAGGGCTCGGTAACGGAGTGCTCGCTCCAGTTCAGGTGGGCCACTTCTCCGGCGGGCAGGAGGGCGAGCAGTCCACCGCCCGCCAGCCAGCGGATGCAATTTCGCAATGGTGCGCGGTTCTCGACGTTAGCGGCGGCTGTTCCGAAGGGGTTTACGAAGATGATGTGTCCTCCGACGGCATCCACTTTGGAGAGCAATGAATTCGCAACCAACTTGTAATCCTGACGGACGGAACTCAGAAGAACCGTGAGAATCAGTCCTTCAACGATGCCGTGCGGATGGTTGGCTACGACGATAGCGGCGCCGGTGACAGGAATCCGGGCGAGATCGCGAGGCATCACTTCGAAGCGAATTTGCAGGCGCTCCAGAAGTCGAGTTGCAAAGTCAGCGCCGCGCCCGGATCTTTGCGCGTACCGAACGCTTTCGAGCAAGTCTTCCGGCATCACCCAGCGTTCCAGAGCGCTCTCGAGGGGCAGGGCCCAGCGCTGGAGAGGCGCTGGGAGCAGCGGCGCGAGAGAAACGGGAAGAAGCGATCCGGAGTTTAGCATCCTCTTCAGAGTGCGTCAAAGCAATTACACGATAGTGAGGCTCCGATTAAAAATTTTCACAGTTTGCAATGTGGGCGTCAGGGAAGTGTAACCATCCGGCGGCTAGGGTGTGGTTTGGCCACCACCGAAACTCCTGAACAGCAAACGGTTTCCGAGAGCGTTGCGATCGGCTGTCGCGAGCTTTTGGCGAACCCTCAAAGAATCATCTGGAAGACATGGAACTGGAAAGCGGCGGTATTGAGTTCGGCTCTGCGCGCCCATTTGTTCCTGGCGATGAATCTTACGGCCGGCTGGCGCGCGGCAGTGGGCGCCGGGTTGACCGAACTGCTGTTCCGCTTTATTGCTTCCGGATTTTATGGCGCCCTTACGCAGTCGTTTCGGTATGTTCAACCGGCGTGGGCCGGGGCTCTGAGCGCTGCGCTGCTGCTGCCGGCGGTCTCGCATAGCGTGGAGTGGCTGGTGCACTGGCTTCGCGGCACGCCGAACCTGCGAGCCAGCATCATCGCTTCCGTCTGTTTTACAGCGATCTCGACGGCATTCAACTGGTACGCGATGCGCCGGGGCGTGCTGGTTGTCGGCGACGGCGAGAAGTCCATTTGGGCGGATTTGCGGCAGGTCCCCGGGTTGTTTGTCGAGATCGGGCGATGGGCATACCGGGGGATGGTACAGCTTGCCGGCAGAACGGGGACGGGCTTATGAAGAGCCTGCACCTCACGAACGCGTGGCATGCATCTTCCGGCGGGATTGCGACGTTTTACCGCCGGCTGTTGTCGGCAGGCGAGGCGGAGAAGCGCGAAGTAGTGCTGGTGGTCCCAGGCGCCGAGGACGGGGTGGAACAGGCCGGCTCGCACGGCCGCATCTACACGGTGCGCGCTCCTCGCGCGCCGTTCAATCGCGCTTACCGCGTGTTGCTTCCACACCACTATTTATTTCCGGAGAGCCGAATCGCGCGGATACTGCGGCGGGAGCAGCCCGATTTGGTGGAGATCTCAGAAAAGTACACGCTGCTGTATCTCGCAGGCCTGCTGCGGCATGGGTGGCTGCCGGGGTATGCCGGTCGGCCGACGGTCGTGGGGCTGACGTGCGAGCGCATGGACGATAACGTCAGTGCATACCTGATCGGGAGCGAGAAGGTTCGGCCCCTGATCGGCGCGTATCTGAAGTGGCTGTATTTTCCGATGTGCGATCACCACATCGCGGTGTCGCAGTATACAGCAGATGAATTGGACGGACCTTCGCGCGGACATCGTTTGTGGCGCGGCCTGTGGATTTGTCCCATGGGGGTGGACTGCGATTTGTTCAGGCCCGAAACGCGCAGGCCGGAGGCGCGAGAGTCTGTGCTGGCGCGGGTAGGCGGCGGCGACAACACGGTTCTGC
>CAYMHP010000080.1:0-19052 GCA_964390225.1 uncultured Solibacteraceae bacterium | reverse complement strand
GAGCTGGCCCACATCAACCGGGTGAGCATGATGGGGGAACTGGCGGCGTCGGTGGCGCACGAAGTCAACCAGCCGCTCACCGGCATCGTCAGCAACGGCAGCGCTTGCCTGCGCTTTCTGGCCGCAGATACGCCTGACCTGGAGGAAGTGCGGGAAGCCGTCAGCGACATGGTTCGTGACGGAAAGCGAGCCGGTGACGTGATCGCCCGCATTCGAGCGCTGACAAAAAGGACTCTGCCACCGAGAGAAAATTTGGACCTGAATGAAACGGTGCGGGAAGTTCTGGCGATCGTGGGAGATGAGGCGCGGAAAAATAGCGTGGTCGTCCGAACGCAGTTCGCGGATGACCTTTCCCCCGTTTCCGGCGATCGAGTGCAGTTGCAACAGGTGCTGCTGAACCTGGTCCTGAATGCAATGGAAGCGATGAGCAGTGTGGCTGAGCGGGATCGGCAACTGACGATCACGACCCGGAACATTGACCCGGACCAGGTGCAGGCAACGGTTCAAGACTCCGGGACAGGTCTGGACCCGAACACGATGCTGCGGATCTTTGACCCCTTTTTCACCACCAAGGCCAGTGGCATGGGCATGGGACTCTCCATCAGCCGCTCGATCGTTCAGAACCACGGCGGCCGCCTATGGGCTACTCCCAACGAGGGCCCTGGCACGAGTTTCCACTTTAGCCTTCCGAAGTACCAGCGAGAAGAACAGAACGCCGGAGCCGCGCGAGCCTGACGCAGGACCGCTTGCTTACGCGCGCGCCTCGGTAACGCGCCTACCGCGCGGCAGGTGCCTGATCGGCTTCGGCAGATGACGACGCCGCGTGCCGAGTTCCTTGGCAGCAGCCGCCGGCGCGGTCTGCAACGGACTGAATCCTAAAGGCCGCTGAGATGGCCGCGCGCTTGCCCCATGGTGACCGTGTTTCGCCGATGGACAAAGAACGCGAGAGTTGAGGAAGGCCGACTCGAAGCGGGTGAGATTACCTTACAAGTCATTCCTGGTGATGCCCAGCTAACCATCGCCGTCGCGGGCCGGGTTACGGTGGATTCATCGCCGAATGTGCGTTCTGCGCTGCTCGAACTACTCCGTCGAGGCTTAGCTCCAGTCTTCGTCATCGACCTCTCGGCGGTGTCCTATCTGGATATGTCCGGCCTCGCAACGCTTCTGGAGGCATTAAAGGCTGCTCGCGGAAATTCCGTGAAACTGCGGGTAATCGGGATCAGCGGCGAAGCGAGAAATCTCGCGGAAATCGCCGAACTGGATACGATTTTTCGCGCATGGGGGTCTGAGGTGGAGCTCCGATGAACCTTCTAGAGCAAGTCGGGCAAGCCGCGGTCGTCCAGGTGGAGGATGCCGGCGCATTGACCGTTCAGTTCTTGTCAGTGCTTCGAAAGGTCCCACGAGTATTGCCGATTGTGGGCGTCAGAAGGCGCTGGCGTGCGGCCGTCCAGCAGATGCTCGCGATCGGAGCGAGCGCGCTTCCCATGACGGGCGCAATGTCGCTGTGCACCGGCTTCATACTGGCCCTCCAGGGCGCGTCCGAATTGCGCAGATTCGGTGCTCTGGAACTTGTTGTAAACCTGGTCGCACTTGGCTTCACCCGCGAAATGGGCCCGCTGATCACGGCCCTGAGCGTCAGCGGCCGGTCAGCGTCAGCCATATCGGCGGAAATCGGAACCATGGTCGTGACGGAGGAGATCGATGCGCTGCGCGTGATGGGGCTCGACCCGGTGGAGTTCACGCTCGCGCCAAAGTTTCTGGCTGCCGTGATTACGTTGCCGTGTCTCACAATCCTCAGCACGCTTTGTGGGATTTTCGCAGGCTACGTGTTCCTGGCGTTCAGCATGGACATGAGTTTTCGCATTTACTTCCAGGCAGTGGCTGAAACCGTACTCCTGCGCGACATCGCGTTCATGCTCGTCAAGAGCGTGGTGTTCGGGACCATCATTGTTCACGTTGGCTGCCTGGAGGGCTTGCGAGCGCGCGGGGGTCCGGAGGCCGTAGGGCATTCCACCACGGCAGCCGTAGTGAAATCGACATTCCTGGTGATCCTGGCGGACCTGTTGTGCACGGCAATCTTCTATCTGATGGGCTGGAGCTCGGTGAAATGAGCGACACGGTTATCTCGATACGCGGTGTATCCATGGCGTACGGCGCAAGGCGCGTGTTGGACGGCGTCGATCTGGATGTCTGCCGGGGCGAGATTCTAGTCTTGCTGGGCGGCAGCGGTTCCGGAAAGAGCACGTTGTTGAAGAACGTGCTTGGACTGGCAAAACCCGATACCGGCAGCATCACGATCAACGGCGTGGATGTCACGTCCTGTTCGCAATCCGAACTGGTGGCAGTCCGCCGGCGGATCGGCGTCGGTTTTCAAGCCGCGGCACTCTTCAATTCGCTGACAGTGGCGGAGAACGTTGCCCTGCCATTGCAGGAATTGACGCGGCTGGCGGAGTCCACGATCAAGCTTGTCGTCTGGATGAAGCTGATGGCAGTCGGTTTGTCCGACGCCGGCTCGCTGTATCCTCCCGAGCTGTCGGGTGGGATGAGGAAACGGGCGGCTGTAGCTCGCGCCATGGCGCTGGACCCGGAGATCCTGATTCTGGATGAGCCTTCCGCGGGACTCGATCCCATTGTGTCGGCGGGTCTGGACGAGTTGATTCTCTTTCTGAACCGCTCGTTCGGGATCACGATTCTCGTCGTCACGCATGAACTGGAAAGCGCATTCCGCATCGCCGACCGCGTAGCAATGCTTCACCAGGGAAGTTTGATCGCCATCAATCGAAAGGACGAATTCGTCAGCAACGCCAACCCGCGGATACGGCAGTTCCTCGACCGGCAGCCCGACGCGAAGCCGCAATTCGCGGCCGAACAATTCATAGAGGCCTATTTGAGGGGGCCGGAAGATGACAACTAACGCAAAAGTCGGCGCGTTCGTGATCGCCAGTGTGCTGGCCCTCGCCTCGGCAACGTATTTCATCCGCACGACGCAAACGGTGCGGGGTCAAGTACCGTATCAGACCCACCTGCGTTATGCCGGCGGCCTCGCTCCGGGCGCGGCGGTCCTCTTCGGTGGCATTAAGGTGGGTCAGGTGACTTCTGTCCGGCCGTGGTCCGAAGATCCGACCCAAATCGAAATCGCGTTTTCGGTGAAGTCCGGAACTCCTATCAATCAGAAGTCGATGGCGCGCGTGGGGACGCTCAGCCTGATGACTACTGCGGCGCTGATGATTACGACCGGCAGCAATGAAGCTCCACGCTTAAGCGCCGGCGACGTAGTCCGGTCCGCAGAGTCTCTCAGCCTGGAAGACATCGAGGCAAAGGCTGTGAAACTCGCTGAGTCGGCAGATGGCCTCATCACCGAGCTGCGGAACACAATCCCGGCGGTCGCTGGCGACGCGCGGACGCTTCTGGCGAACCTCAACCAGATCAGCGGTGCGCAGAACCAGCAGAAAATTGAGCAGATCCTTGCCAACCTGAACACGGTCTTGGCTCGGGAATCTCCCAAGATCGCGCAAATTACCGATCAGATTTCCGAATTAGCGAAACACGCCGACTCTGTGGTGAGTTCCGTGGGGCCGGTCGTGACCCACGTCGATCAAGCGGTAGCCAACGTCGACAACACTGTTACCGCGCTTCGCGAGCCCCTCACGAAGGACCTCGCCGAATTAGAGAATACGCTCCAGGCCGCCCAGAAATTAGTGGCAAATGTCCAGGATGTCGTGGGCTCCAACGAAGCCGATATCGGCGAAACGATAAGAAACCTGCGTTCCGCTTCGGAAAATGTTCGCGTGCTGACCGAGTCCATCAAGCAGCGGCCGTGGAACCTTGTTCGAACTACGCAGCCCGCCGATAGGAGAGTCCCCAAATGAAGAAGCTGGTAATCGCGCTCATGGGAGCACTCGCGCTCACAGGGTGTGGGAGCGTTCGTTACCCCAAGACCTATGTCCTTAGCCTGCCGGCTCCGGTTCCTCAGGCGCCGCATTCCACTGGCGCCCTGCGCCCGGTGGCAATCCGCGACTTTCAGTGTCCGGAATACCTCTGCGAAGGCCGCATCGTATATCATCCCAGTCCGGAGGAGGTCGGGTTTTACGAATACGCTCGTTGGGCAATGAATCCGGGCCAGGCGATCACGGAGTACGTGGTGGAGAGTCTTCGGGCCCAATCGCTTTTTAACAGCGTGTCGGTACACGAGCGGGGTTCGGAAGCGGCGTATGTGCTGAGCGGCCGCATAGAGCGGCTGGACGAAGTGGACCAAGGCCGTGACGTACGCGTCGTGTGCACAGTCTCTGCGCAACTACTGGATACTCGAACGAAAGCTGTTGTCTGGCGTGATACGGCATCGCAAACGGTCCAGGTAGAAAAACGGGACATGCGCGGTGTCGTCAGCAGCCTTTCGTCCGCGGCTCGAACGGCAGCCGATCGCCTGCTTAAGTCGATGGCGGAGGATCTGCCCGCAATCACGGCGCTGGCGCCACCCGCCCCAAGCGCATCAAGGGCCGCGGACACAGAGGCGCATTAATCAGCCTCGATTTGCCGGCCAACAGATGAACATGCACCAGGCTCTTTTTAAGCGATGCGTCACGCTAGAAGCCTCGCGGCACGGTGATGCCTGCGCGGACTGTTGGATATGCCAGCGGGGCCGGCGGTGGCTCAACCGATTCCATGCACCCCAGCGGCTGATCGCGATCTTCGCGCCCCATATCCGCGACGGAAACCTGAAACTGATCCGCTGAACTCGGACGCTGCTACCGCTGCACCCGCCCCGATCCGCTGCCTTTGACCAGCGCATTTACCTCATCGACGGTGCAACGGCTGAAATCACCCGGAACGGAGTGTTTCAGGCAACTGGCCGCCGCGGCAAATTCCAGGGCGTCACGGTGAGACGCGAGCTGCTGAAATCCGTAGATCAAACCGGCGGCGAAGGTGTCGCCGCTACCAACGCGGTCCACAATGTGGGTGATCTCGTAATGGCGGCTCACCAGATATTCCCGGCGGTCGTTCAGGCAGGCCGACCAACCGTTGTGAGAAGCGCTCCGTGATTCGCGCAATGTGATCGCCACCGCCTTCAAGTTCTTGTATTCGGCCAGCACCTTTGCCGTAAGCGTCTCGTACTGAGCGCGATCGAGAGCCCCGGAATCGATGTCCACGGCCGCGTGAATACCCAAGGCCATCTGGACATCTTCCTCATTGGCGATGGCGATATCCACTTCGTGCAGCAAGGGGCGCATCACCTCTGCCGCCGGCTTGCCCCACTTCCATAAGTTCTTGCGGTAATTCAGATCGCACGAAACCATCAGCCCTTTCGCGCGTGCCTGCATCACCGCTTCTACCGCGAGTGCCGCAGCCGAAGCACTGAGGGCCGGCGTGATACCCGTAATGTGGAACCATTTGGCGCCTTCCAGGATCGCGTCCCAGCGCAAATCGCCCGGTTCGGCCAGGGCAAGCGCGCTCGAATCGCGATCGTAAATCACCTTGGACGGACGGTGGTTTGCCCCGCATTCGATGTAGTAGATACCCATGCGGCCCTTGCCGCGTACGACGCCGGAAGTATCCACCCCCAGCCCACGTAGACTCGCGATAGCGGCATCCGCTATGGGGTTATTGTCCGGAAGCACCGTCACAAACGACGCGGGTAAGCCGAAACATGCCAGCGCAACCGCTACATTGGCTTCTCCGCCTCCAAATGTGGCCACCAGTTGAGGGCTCTGCAAGAAACGTTCCGAGCCTGGAGGCGCCAGCCGGAGCATAATCTCCCCGAACG
Source organism: uncultured Solibacteraceae bacterium (assembly GCA_964390225.1). Classification (GTDB taxonomy): domain Bacteria; phylum Acidobacteriota; class Terriglobia; order Bryobacterales; family Bryobacteraceae; genus PSRJ01. Next base: position 13,291 of record CAYMHP010000080.1, on the reverse strand, counting down.
TTACAGTCTTTGTCATGTCGCACGCGCCTGCCGGATCTTGACGATGAACTGGCGAGCAATTTCCGAGATCGAATCGAAATCTCCAGTCCGGGCGCCGGCCGTCAGGTTGCCGCCCACGCCGACGGCTACGGCGCCGGCCTTGATCCACTCGGCCACATTTTCCAGGCCGACGCCGCCGGTCGGCATCAGGCTGGCTTGCGGCAGGGGCCCCCGAATCGCCTTAACAAATTCGGGGCCCATGAGTTCCCCGGGAAAGAGCTTAATAATGTCGGCGCCCGCTTCCATCGATTCGATTATTTCCCGAGCCGAACTGGCGCCGGGCATATACGGGACCTGGTAACGATTGCACAAACGGGCAGTCTCCACGTTCAGCGCGGGGCTGATCACATATTGCGCTCCGGCCAGGATGGCCCCTCGAGCTGTTTCTGGATCGAGCACGGTCCCGGCGCCGACCAGAATTTGGTCGGGTCTATAGGTTGCCACGAGGTGCTGAATCACGGCGGCCGCACCCGGGACGGTAAACGTGATTTCAATCGCGGCTACGCCGCCTTCCACGCAGGCCTGGGCGATGCGCGCGGCGGTATCCGAATTCTCCGCCCGCACCACGGCCACCAGTCCGGATTCGACAATTTTGCCGAGAACTCGTATTTTCGCGATGCACATCACCGATGAAGGTATCACGCGTCCCGGGTGGCGAACGCGGAAAGCGTTCCCTTCTTACGGGAGTGCGAAAACCACGAGCCCCTGCGTGTTGGGCGGACCGGCGCCGGCGGCCGCAACAATGGCGACATACTGTTTGCCGTTTCTGGTGGCGTAAGTCATTGGATTGGCCGTGGCGGTGCGATCCAGTTTCGTGACCCAAAGTTCTCTGCCGGTTTTTGAGTCGAACGCGCGAAAGCGGCTGTCGGAGGTGGATCCGATAAAGACCAGTCCTCCGGCCGTGGCGATGGCTCCCGCGGTGTTGCTCACACCGGTGTGCTGTTTTTCCGGTGGCAGGATATCGCTGACGCCTAACGGAACCTCCCACGCGAAATCGCCGGTTGCGGCGTTGACCGCGATCAGGCGTCCCCAAGGCGGCCGAAAGCACGGCAGCGTGCCGAGCGAGCGGCCGTCGGGATCGCGCACCGCCGCGCTAAATCCGCCAACCCCGCGCGGCCCCGACCGAATGTACGGTACCAGGCCCTCGGTGTTGTCCGGCGTGTACTTCGGATTCGTCTCCATCCACCCAACCGCCGGAAAGTCTTTCGTGTTCACGAAAATATAGCCCAGCTTCGGGTCGATCGCCGTGCCACCCCAGTTCGCCCCGCCCGTGAAACCGGGAAAGACCAGCGAGGGCTTCGATTGCTTTCCGTCCTCGTGGTAGAGAAACGGCGTAAAAGGGCCGCCATTGTAGAAACCGCCAACCTTGTCCCATAATTCCTGGCAAGCCTTCGCATGCTCCGGGGTCGTATCCGCAGCCGTCACGAGGTCGTCTTTGGAGAAGCTAACGCGCGAAATCGGAGGTGGCTTGAGGGGGAACGGCTGCGTCGGCGAGTACCATTCGCCCGGAACGTCGCCCCGCGCCACGGGGCGCTCTTCCACGCCAAAAACGGGCTTTCCCGTAACTCGATCGAGGATGAACATGTACCCGGATTTGCCCACCTGCACCAGGGCCGGAATCCTCTTTCCATCTTTCGTGACGTCGATCAGGCTCGGCGCCGGAGGCAGGTTGTAATCCCAAAGCTCATGATGCAGGGTCTGGAAGTACCACTTGAGTTTGCCTGTTTCTGCATCCACCGCGACTAAGGCGTTCCCGAATAGGTTCGCGCCGGGGCGATCGCCGCCGTAGAAGTTCGCGCCCGGACCGCTCACCGGCAAGTAGAGGATTCCGCGCTGTTCATCGACGGTAAGCGCAAATGCCCAGACATTATTTCCCGTGCGGTTCTTCCAGCTATCCGGCTTCAGCCAGGTATCGCTCCCGGTTTCGCCGGGGCGCGGGATGGTGTGAAACTCCCAGAGTTGTCTGCCGGTTCGTACGTCGTATCCATGCACGTCACCAAGCTGTCCGCCGGCCTGTTCCAGTTGAGGCCCGATGTGGCGTTCGCCGGGTCCGTAGAAATTCGTTCCGATTAGCAGCAGATTCTTGTAAATGGTGGGGGCGCCATCGTAGGGGACGGTGAGAGCGACCTCGCCTTCGCGGCCGAACCCCGGGTCCACTTTGCCGGTCTTGGCATTCAGCGCGACCATCTTGCGCGCGGTCGTGAAGATGATGCGAGCCGGGTTGCTGCGGTCGCCGGGCCAGTAGCTGACGCCCCGAAACGAGGCCAGGCCGCCATCCAATTCGTGCGTCCAGATCTCGTTGCCGGTTTCGGGATCGAGTGCGACCACGCGGTCGCCCGCCGGCAGATACATGACGCCATCCACCACGATAGGCGTGATCTCCTGGTACAACTCGGCCGGGCTCTGCCCGACGATCTTCTTGCCCTCGCGGTTAAAGCCGTAGAACCAGGCCCGCGACAACTTGGAAACATTCCCAGCATTGATCTGGCTGAGCGGCGAGTACCGCGTGCCCGCCAGGTCGTGCAAGAACATCGGCCAGTCGCCGTTGGCCGGCGGTCCGCCTTTCTGCGCCAGGAGCAGGCCGGGGGTCGTGGCCAGTATTGCCAAAATGATTCGCGGGCTCATTCGTCACAGATGATATCAAGAGCGCGCGGCGGGGCACATTCGATCGAAGACCGTGTTGGTATACTGGCCGCACGTACAGAGGGACGATGTTTCTTCTCTTGACTGTGGTCCTCAGTATAGCCTCCGCGGCACTCGCACAGGTTCAGGACTTCAAACCGGTGACGCGGCAGATGCTCGAGCATCCCAGCCCCGACGACTGGCTGATGTACAGCCGGACGTATGACGCGCAGCGTTACAGTCCGTTACGGCAGATTAGTCGCGACAATGTGGGCGCGCTTCGGCTGGCGTGGGTGCGCGGAATGGGCGCGGGACAAACCGAGACGATTCCGCTGGTTCACGACGGCGTCATGTACGTTGTCGAGCCGGGCGCGATGGTGGTCGCACTCGACGCGACCAATGGCGACCTGCTGTGGGAGTACAAGCGCAAAGTGCCCGCGAACGCTGCGGCGATGGCGCGGACCAAGAATCTCGCGATCTATGAAGACGTGATCGTGTACACGGCTCCGGACAGCTACGTCGTGGGGTTGGATGCGCGCACCGGAGAGCAGCGGTGGGAGGCCAAGACCGATGGAAGAGGGCACACCTCCGGCCCGATCGTGGTCGATGGCAAGGCAATCTCGGGCGGGGCCTGCGCCGGCAAGCGGGAGAACTGCTACATTGCCGCCCACGACGCACTCACCGGAAAGGAACTCTGGCGCTTTTACACCACGCCAGCCCCCGGAGAGCCGGGCGACGATTCCTGGGCAGGCGCGCCGTTGGATAAGCGCCAAGCTTCGACCTGGGGACTGCCGGGCACCTACGACCCCGTCCGGAAGCTGATCTACTGGGGGATTGCCAATCCCATGCCCGACCAGCGGATGGAGCGGCACGGTGGCAACCCCGAGGCGGTCTCCCGATCCGCTCCCGCGGACCTCTATAGCAATTCCACTGTGGCCCTGGATCCTTCCACCGGCAAGCTCGCCTGGTATTACCAGCATCTGCCGGGCGACGACTGGGACTCCGACTATACGCACGAGCGCACTCTGGTGCGGACTCGAATCGATCCCGATCCCAAATTCGTCAAGTGGATCAACCCCGCGATCCGGCGTGGCGAGGAGCGCGACGTGGCGGTGACCGTGGGAGAGGCGGGCGGCATTTTCGTGCTCGACCGCGCCACCGGCCAGTTCCTCTGGGCCACGCCGTTTCCCTACGATGACCCGCGCTTTGTTATTTCCGACATCGACGTCAACACTGGAAAGACTTCCATTAACTGGGACTTGGTCTTCAAGCACCCCGGCGAGCACAAGGTCATCTGCTACTGGAACACGCGAAGCTACTGGCCCACCGCGTACGATCCCGGCACGAACTCGCTGTATGTCTCTTACATCGATAACTGTCGCGACTTGACCACCTCGGGGCCGGAGGGCCGGGGAAGCTGGAGCGTGGTCCCACGTCCCGGATCGGATCCGCACGCACTCACCGGCCTCGCCAAGATTAACCTCTCCACGGGCGAGCTCCTGCGCTTCGACACGGGCCGGGCGCCGGGCAACGGAGCCATGCTGACCACTGGCGGCAACCTCGTCTTCCACGGCGATATGAGTCGCAGGTTCCGGGCGTTCGACTCCCACACGGGGAAGCAGCTTTGGGAGACGATCCTGGGAGGCAACATCTCTGTCAGCACCATCAGCTATGCCGTGAAGGGAAAGCAATATATTTGTGTCATGACCGGAGACAACCTGAAGGTCCCCGAGCTGTCTAAGGAAGTGCCCGAACTGCGAGTTCCGACCGGTCACAACGCGATTTACGCTTTTGCGTTGCCGTAAGCCGTTTCCAGATACCCACGATAGGCGAGCAACCGTCAGATTGACCGGAAGGCCTGCCTTCGTAGACAGTAGACGAAGATGAGAATTTTCAAGATCGCAGCGACTCTACTGGTCGCGTTCGTGGCCACGGCGATTCCGATTTTCGCGCAGTGGCCGACCTACCCAACACCTGGACCGAGGGCGAAAGACGGGAAAATCGATCTCGCGGCGCCGCCGCCCAGGACGCCGGATGGGAAGCCCGACTTCTCCGGATTATGGGAGCCGGCACGGGGTGCGGGAGGCCGTGGCGGCGAGTCGATGAACGGCACGCTTCCTTTACCGTTCGCCATTCCGTCTTCGCCGGACGATCCTCCTGTCGCGCAGTTCTTTAACATCGGCGCTGGATTCAAGGACGGTCTTCTCCCCTTCACGCCTTGGGCCGCGCAGGTCCGGGCGCAAAGAAAAGGAAACAACAACAAGGACAATCCCGATGCCGCGTGTCTGCCGCTCGGCTTGACGCAACTTCACATGCACCCGCAGCCCCGAAAAGTGATACAGACTCCGCGTGAGATCGTGGTGCTGTACGAGGCAAACGGCAATACGCGGCAAATTCTCACCGACGGCCGGAAGCTGCCGAGCAGCGATGCCACGCCGTGGTGGTACGGGTATTCGGTTGGCCATTGGGAGGGCGACACACTGGTCGTGGAAACCAGCGGGTTTCGCGATGACGTGTGGCTGGACGTAGAAGGCAGTCCGCTGACCAGTTCCGGAAAAATGACCGAGCGTTGGCGTCGGCCGAAATTCGGCCTGATGCAGATCGATATCACTATCGAAGACCCGAAGGCCTACACCAAGCCGTTCACCGTGCGGGTGAACCATCAACTCATGCCGGACACCGAACTGATGGAGTTCGTGTGCGAGGAAAGAGACGCCGCTCACTACGTCGGGAAAGACGCCAGGAAGTAACCGGCGCAACTGGGGCGGCGCTGCTCTCCTTCATTTCTGGTCGTCCGGCCCCGCGGGCTCGACGCCGCATGAGTACGTTCTTTCGATTTGCTCCCGTGGTCGTGAAGCGGCTTACAATGATAAGCTCGTGAGCAAGAAAAATGGCCGCGACCGCTCAAGCCGTTACGGAGCACCACGTCCAGGCCCTCAGGAGAGTGCGAAATGAAATTTTCAGTCAGACCCCTGCTACTCGCAGCGGCTGGAATGGCCGTAGTGTGGGGAGGCGGATTGGCCCTGGTGAATCGGGCGGCGGCACAGGCTTCCCAGGCAGCCGGATCCGCGAAAACGCAAACGGCCGGTGAGTACTTCAAGAACGTCACCACCAGCACGCTGAAAGGACTCACCCCAAGCGATTTCCTGGGAGCCATGGGCGTGATGACCGCTGCCTTGGGCTACGACTGCGCCGATTGTCATCCCGGCGCGGGCACCGATCGGACCGACTTCGTGACCGACAGCAATCCCAAAAAGAGAACCGCCCGGAAAATGGTGGAGATGGTGGCCGTGATCAATCGCCAGAACTTCGGCGGTGCGCAACTCGTGACCTGCTGGACGTGCCACCACGGCATCGACTTGCCCACCACTTCCATCGCGCTCGATAAGCTCTATGGAGAGCCAAACGAGGAGAAGCGGGACGTGGTGGTGCCGCTCGCCGGAGAGCCCCCCGCCAGCCAGATTCTCGACCAGTATGTTCAAGCGGTGGGCGGCGCTCAAAAGTGGGCCGGCATCAAGAGCTTCGTCGCGAGCGGGCACAGCGAAGGCTATGGCGGCTTGGGCGGCAGCGCGGCTTTCCAGATCTTCGCCCAGGCTCCCGATCGCCGCGGCATGTGGATCAATTTTCCGGAGCACCCGGACCGGGGCGTCAGCGCCTGGACCTACGACGGAAAAGCCGGCTGGATCAGCTCGCCGCGCGGCTACATGAACCAATACGAACTGACCGGAAATGATCTGGCGGGCGCCAAGCTCGACTCCGTTCTGGCCTTCCCCGGCCAGATCAAGACGGCGCTTTCCAATTGGCGCGTCGGCCCGGAGGATTTCGTCCAGGGCCATGGTGTCTACGTCGTGCAGGGCAGCGCGCCCGGCGGCTTGCTCGGCACATTTTATTTCGACAAAAAGACGCACCTGTTGACGCGGTACGTGCGTCAGACTCCGTCGCCCGTTGGCCGCATTACCATCCAGCAGGACTATGACGATTATCGGGACGTCGACGGAGTCAAGTTCCCCTTCAAGTACTCCTTTTTGTGGTTGGATGGGCGGTTCACTGCCAATCTGACTGACGTGAAACTAAACGTGCCGGTCGACGCTGCGAAGTTCAGCAAGCCGTAGAACGGCCCTCGCCGGGGAGATGCAATTCCCGCCGAAGCGTTATGCCGCGAATGCCGCGGCGTGGCTATTTGAGCCGGGCTGACTTCCGCGTCTCCACATGGCGGTCGATCCACTCCAGAAGCAGATCGGCGATTTGCAGGTTGTTCTTATCCTGCATTAGCATATGGCTGTTGCCCTTGAGGCCGAATTCAGGCAGATGCATCATCTCGGCGTCGCCTCCGGCTTTCTTCACCTGGTCGACGAATTTCCTGCAGCCATCGAATGCCGTGCTCCAGATGCCGGGAACGTCGCCGAGGTGATCGCCAAAAACGATGAGAGTCGGAATCTTTGCCAGATTCGAGATCTGTGCCTCGCTCAGGTCCGGGCAGGGCATTTCGATCGAGATGTTGGCTTTGATGCCGGCGGGATCGATCAACGCCGCCTGCTCCGGAAAGAACCCCGATTCGGAATGGCCGATCAGGACGGCGCCCTTCAATTGCACCGCCAGCGCCGCCATGTTCTTCCAGGTGGGATTGGGATTCGGCAGCGTGGCGTTGAGATCGGGGATCATTTGCTTGTATAGCTCGTCGGCGGCCTCCACGGGAAACTGCTCGTCGGCGAACGGCTTGTTAAAACTCGGGCCAAAGCGGAAGATGGCCCAAGCGGTCTGGTGGGTTGCATCCAGGATATTGGGCAACGTGCTCGGCGGCTTGGCGCCCGACCTCACGGCGTTGAACTCTTCAGGGTCGAAGCCCGAGCGGGCGCGCGAGACCTGGTCGGCCAGATAAACCGCGCGACCCTTGCGGACGAAGTACTCGTTCCAGCCCATCCGGCCATCTGGAGTGGTCTCCCAAGTCTTGCTACTCAGGCAGCAACCATGCACCATCACCACGGGAACATGCTGCGCGGGGTTGGGCGGCGCCTGATACTGCACGTACATCTGGTTCACCGTGATCTCGCCCTGAGTCGGAGGCGCGTTCGGGCCGCGTCCAGGCGCCGTGATGGTCTTGGACTCTCCGCCCACGAAGAAGCTGCCTTGGCTCTCTAAGACGAGCGGCTTATGGCTCGCCTCACGCTTCTTTTCCTGGGCGGAAATACCCGCCGTAATGACGAATGCCAGTAGCAGTGCCTGCAGTTTCATGCAACCCCTCCGCGGAAGTTCCGCTCAGCCATTCTATCCGTTCTGCGCGCCGAACCGATGGAAGCTCTGCTCTACTTCAGCGAGAGATGAGATGCGTCCTGCTCGTTCTCATTGCAAACGAAGTCCAGCAGTTCCGTATCGAGTTTGATGGTATGGTGCAACGTAACCGTCCATGGCCTGGTGTAGGCTTTGGGATCGTTCACCGTGATCTCGATTTCCATGTGGCCGAAGTCGGGGCGACGAAAACGCTCCGTCAGCTTTGCCGCGTCGGTCATCGGGTTGCCGGTGGCATCGAGCCACAGCCCGTCCCGAAATCCGTTGGTGTTGATTACGAGAGTATCGCCTTCCCACTTGCCGCTCGAGTAGCCGTTCCACGACGGATTCGGATCCACGGGTAACGGCCGTCCGTCCGTGAAGATCTGGCGGTAGCTCGCGTTCCATTCGTTCAGAATGACGACAAGCCCGGGCGTCTGGATCACCTTGCTGGGCGTCGTGAAGGTATGCAATCGGACCGGGCCGATGGGTAGACAATGCGACATCGGATCGTGCAGGCGCAGTTCGGCGCGGCGGTTCTTCACCAGATCGGCCGCCCAGGGTTGGTACGGCAGGCCTCCTTTGAGAGCAAAACCAATATTGATGAACTCTTCGGCCGTCGCTTCGCATCCGGGGAAATTGGGGTTGGCCTCGCGGCTGGGCTGCATCACCCACAAGCCCGACAGGTCCGGTTTCCCGTCCGCGGTCCGCGGGCAGGCCGCTTCCAGGTTCGGCTTGCCATCAGCGATTCGAGGGACACCAGCGGTCGGGTAGTTGACCCACTGAGCGGCGAGCGGGGAAACGAACAGGACGAAAACCAGCGTCCGAACCGCGAACGACTGAAGATGCTTCATGGCGTCTCCGTGGTGCAGTATACTCCGCCGGTAGAGGACGTCGGGGAAGGTGCAGGGCCTACCCTGCCGGAAAGTACGGTCCGGCCGAAAAAGTGGCCGATTTTGGGGAACCAAAACGCCCTGTGTTCGTCCAACTCGGGAGCCGAAATGCTGAAGACCTTGGCGCAGGATGTGACTTTCGCCGCCCGGCAGTTCCGCAAAGAACCGGGGTTTGCGATGACGGCGATTCTTTCGTTCGCTTTCGGGATCGGCGCAACCACGGCGGTGTTCAGCGTGGTGTATGCGGTCCTGGTGAATCCGTATCCCTACCGGGACCCCGGCCGGCTTGTTTACCCGCGGCTCAAAGACAAGGAGGGCAACGATCACGGCTCTGGATATTCGATCGCCCAGATCCGCAGGTTGCGCCAGGTGGAAGCGATAGAGAGCGTGCTCGCGATCAACGAGTGGAATCTCACGACGACGGACGGGGATCTTCCGGAGGACGTTACGGCGTTGTGTCTATCGCCGAATAGCATGACGGATCTCGGTGTACCGGCTCTGCGCGGCCGGACGCTGATCGCCTCGGACGCGCCGGACGGGCAGGAGCCGCTGGCGGTGGTGGTGCTCGGTCACAAATTTTGGCAAACGCATTTTGGCGGCCGTCCCGACGTCATTGGGCATACGCTGCAACTGGTTCACAAGACATACACGATTGTCGGCGTAATGCCGCCGCGGTTTACGTGGCAGGGCGGGGACGTTTACCTGCCGCTGAAAATGGCCCCGACTGTGAATGAGGCGTACGGAATCTGCCTGCGGCTGAAGCCCGGGGTCAGCCGCGAGCGTGCCGACTCCGAGTTGCAGCCGGTGATCATGCAATTCGCCAAAGAGTCGCCCCAGCGCTTCCCGCCGTCTTTCCGCGTGCAAGTTCAGGGCTTGAGTTTTTGGGTGGAGCGCAATATGGGCGGCACTCTGCGCCTGCTGTTTGCCGCAGTGACGTTGATGCTGCTGATCGGCTGTGCCAACGTATCCATCCTTCTGATGGCGCGAGGAACGGCGCGCCAGCCGGAACTCGCGGTGCGCGGCGCAATCGGAGCGAGCCGGAAGCGCATCGTTCGCCAGTTGCTGACGGAATCGATGGCGTTGTCGGTCGCGGGGTCGGTGGCGGGAGTCCTGATGGCGCTGCTGATCGTTCGCCTGATCCTCCAATGGATGCCCGAGAACCTGTTCCCGAGCGAAGCAACGGTTCGCATCAACCTTCCCGTGCTGCTGTTCACCGTAGTCGTGGCGTTACTCACCGGAGTACTGTTCGGCGTCTGGCCAGCGTTCCATCTCTCGCGCACCGACTTGGCGCAGGCGATGCAATCGAGCTCCCGCCGAACGACCGGGGGAGCGCGCGGCAAGCGGACGCACGGCATCCTGGTGATGGGCCAGGTAGCACTTACGCTTGTCCTGCTGACCGGCGCGCTGGAGGCGATCGCGACGTTCCGGCACCTGATGCACACCGATCTGGGATACGATCCGCACCATGTGATGTCGGTTTTCATCCCGATCCATGAGAACACGCATATGCAATGGGAGGACCGGGCCCACTACTTCGAGAGAATTCGGCAGCAGATTACGAGCCTCCCGGGAGTGGAAGGGGCAGGAATTTCCACGAATGGGACGCCGCCTGCCAATGGCTGGGACTTGCGATTCGATCTGTTCGGCCAGAACGCATCAGAGGAGCGGCAGGCGCGCACGAATTTCGTGAGCCCGGAGTATTTCACCGTACTGCACATGCCGTTGGCGGCGGGCCGCCTATGGACGCCGGCGGAAACGATGCGCGGCGCGCGGCTGGCGCTGGTAAATCAAACGATGGCGCGGCAGTATTGGCCGGCGGGAAATGTGATCGGGCAGCAGCTTCGCGTGCCCCTGTTAAAGCCCGAGGCGCCCTACAGCCTGGCCGCGCCGGACAGCGATAGCTGGCTGCAGATCATAGGGATCGTGGGGGACGCGCGCGACGACGGTTTAGACAAACCGATCAAACCGGCGATTTTCGTGCCCTATACACTCAACCTGCGACTGTGGACGCAGATGTTGGTGCGCACGCGCGGCGAGCCGCTGGCGCTGCTGCAGGCGGTTCGGCGGCAGGTGCATTCGGTGGATGCCGACCAGCAGGTGATGGGAAACACGCGAGACCTGGAGCAATGGATCACGCGGCGGCCGGAGTGGGCCGGCGAGCGGCTGGCGACGATCCTGCTCACGGGGTTCGCGGTTTTGGCGCTGGTGCTGGCGGCGTTTGGGTTGTATAGCGTCGTGTCCCACACAGTGGTGCGCCGCACGAACGAGTTTGGAGTTCGTATGGCTTTGGGCGCGGAGCCTGGCGACGTATTGCGCCTGGTATTTGGCTCTGCGGCTGCCAGCGTGGGCGCAGGGCTGGCGGCCGGGTTGATTCTGAGCGTAGCATTGGCACGTGTCTTGTCGATCTGGACGCGGGAGACTTCGCGCGACCCGTTGCTTCTGGGCGCGGTGGTTCTGCTGCTGACCGGTACGGCGGCGGCCGCATGTTTGATCCCGGCGAGGCGGGCGGCGTCGATCGAGCCGGTAACGGCGCTGCGATACGACTGAGCCGTGTCCGATATAACCCGGCTATCGTTTGCTCACTGCCCGATAAAGCGGCACCAGAACGTGTGGAATGCCGTGCCTAAGAAGTACATCAGGCAGGCATTCGCCATTAATCCGGGAATAAGGAGTCGTGGCTCGAGCCCGTACCACGGCATCGCAAGCAAAATGAAAGGAATCCAATTGTAACCAACGTTGCTTGGCTTATTGGCTGCGGCTGAGAGAACAAAAACGACAACGACGAGAAGGACGTAAGTTGACAACACACAGAATCCGCCTGGATTGATGCTATTCCTGAGGGTGTTCTTCAAGCCCAACCTTCGCTGTCGTTGGCGTGCGGAATCGGAAGGGCGAAACGTTCCGTCTGTCCCCACGTTAGAGGTTACTCCACGGCGAAGGCGAGCACGACGTTGCCGGGGGAGCCACCCATGATGCCGGTGTAGCCCGACGAAACGTACAGCATGCCTCCGGCGATCACGGGGCCGGCACAGCCAAAGGAACCGCCGTTGGCGATGATGCCGTTTACCGTCTGATAGTCCTGGTTGGCGTTGTAGCTCCAGATCACCTTGCCCGCCGAATCCACAGCTCGCAAGATGCCGTCCCACCCACCAGTGAAGACGACACCCGGAACGGAGCTTGCCGGACCCGCCTGGCCTCTACGGTCGCCATTGATGGCGGCGTTCCAATCCACCTTTCCGGTTGTTAGCTGCAGGGCTTTCAAGCCGCCGCCGGGCTGCTGCAAAGGATAATACACGCGCTCACCATCCGCGGTGCCGCCCCAAACCACCAGCCCGGAGGCCGGTGGGGCCTGCGATTCCCACAACTGAGTGCGCCAGACGAGTTTCCCGTTAGCGTCCGGGTCAAGCGCAACCGCCACCCCGCCCTTGCCCGCGGCCAGCAGAAGATCCTTACCGTTGATGGTCTCGAGAATCGCCGACGAGCCGCCGAAGTCGTAATCGGGTCCCAGCTTTTCCGGGCAATTCGTATCGGCGGCATTCGTTGCCTTGCAATTGCTCATGAACGAATCGCCGGCGAACTCCTGGTGATGCCACATCAGCTTGCCGTCCTCCATCCGCAGCGCGAGGATGGAATCGCTGGTATCTGCGGCGATCCGCCCGAAGCTGTTGCCGGTCCCTACGTAGATGAGCTTGCGCTTTGCGTCCACGGTTGGCGTATTCCAAACAGACGCGCCCGCCGGCCCCCACATCTGCTTGCCGTGCGAGTTCTCGCCGATGGCACGCAGGGGTTCGGGAATGCTCTGCACTCGCCACAATACTTCGCCCGTGTTCGCATCGAGCGCCGCAACCGCTCCCCGCGATTTGCAGCATTCGTAATCGAGGTCGGCGCCGGTCAGAGTCTCCGTACCCGAGAGCGGAACGTAGAGCCGTCCGTCGTGCCAGGCGGCGCTAGCGCTCAGATTGTTGAGGCCGTTTTTGACCAGGGTCTTCCATAACGGCTTGCCGTCGTGCGCATCAATCGCATAAGCCGTCGTGGAGCGGGTTACGAAAAAAATCGCATAGCGCGTCCCGGCATGTCCCCTGATGGGTGCTACGATCGGCGCAAAGCGGCCGAACATATCCGCGCGGAAGGCCCAATACGCGCACCCCGACCTGGCATCCATGGAGTACACCACTCCGTCATCGCTGCCGACAAACACGCGGCCGAAAGCCACGGCGGGTTGCGAATACATATTCGATCCACCTGGCAGGCCGAAGGCCCATTTCAGCTTCAGCTTGGGCACATCCGCGGCCTTCAGGCCCGCGGCGCGTTCCGCTTGGAACCGGGCGTTAGTCGCTCCGCCCCAACCTGACCAGGCTGCCGGACCCATCTCGCCGAGCGGCGGGTTTGCTGCACACCGGTTGGTCATCTTGGTGACGTCGCCGGCTGCGGGGTCGTTGAGAGACCGCTTTCCCAGATATTCGGCAACGTTG
>CAYMHP010000079.1:0-19138 GCA_964390225.1 uncultured Solibacteraceae bacterium | reverse complement strand
CGCGAGCGGACTGACAGAGTGAAAAGAGCCGAGATCGGCGGCGAGCTGCCGTTCCATGGGGACATCGAAGTACGGATTGGGAAAGGCCGCATTCATGAGCGGCGCGAAGGGGTTCCCGGTGAGAACCGTGCCGCGAATAATCCACGGCGCGACGGCGATAGCGGCTCCGGCCACGACGATAGCGACCGCTCTGGGCCGGCACCGCAGGATGACGAACAGAACCGCGGCGGCGATGGCTAACACCCCGGGCATTTTGATGGCATAACAGAATCCCGCGAGCACGCCTGCAAGCAGCAGATAACGTGAGTCGCCCGTATCGCGCCACACGAGCAGCAGATAGAAAGCAGCAAGCGCAAAGAAAACGCCCGCGGCATCGTTATAAGAGGAAGATCCGGTAACGCCACAAACGGGAGCGCAGAAGTATAGCGTCGCCGCCGTGAGCGAGGCCAGATCGCTCATGCCCAATCGGCGGCCGATGCGGAACGTCAACGGCAAGGCGGCGAGGAAGAAGACCAGCTCGACGAGCTTCGCCGCGGAATGCCGCCCCAAGGCGAATGCCATGGTGTAGAGCATTTCCATTCCCTGCGGTACCACGTCAAAGAACGTAACCCGGCGCGGAAAACCACCGAGCCGGATATACTCGTACGGCAGCCCCAGGTGGTAGGTAACGCCGTCCGGCGTTGTTTCTGGAGCGAGCGCATTCACAAAGTACCAGACTCCATACGCACCGAAGATCAGCCCGGCAATCCAGACGCCTTTGCCCAACGGCGATTTCAATGGGTCACGAAGCGGGACGCGCCGGAACCATTTGCGGGACAACATGGCAACCGCGCCCAGCATCAGGAAGGCACCGGCAGACGCGGCATTCGCCAGAAGAAGAAAGAAAACCAGAATACTGGCGCCGGCAGTGCCCAAGCCTAAGGCAATCTCGGGTGGCGCAGGAGTCCGGCGGAGAATGATGACACCGAGAGAGTAGCTAGTCGCAATGGCAAGAAACGCGCCGAAGAAAATCGGAACCAGGGCGAGCAGAGACTCAGAGTAGCACGGTGTCGATGGTCTCTTCGCCGGCGGCGGCGCCCGAGCCTTCACCCGCGGCGGCAGCGGCAGCCCGCTCCGTGTCCGCGCCCCGTAAGAAGCGAATCAGTTCGTCTTCGGAGCCGTCGAAGAAGCCATCCACCAACTCGCGTATGGCGGCGCGCCGCATCAGGTCTCGCGATGTTTGAGGCGAGTACACAAACGCCCGGCCGACCTTGCTCCGCGTGAGCTTGCCCTTTCGGACAAGGCGCTCGAGCACCGTCATGATCGTGGTGTACGCCAGAGGCCGGGACTTCGCCACGATTTCCTGCACTGCTTTAACGTTGCCGCATTCAAGCGACCATAGCGCCTTCAGGCACAGCATTTCGAGTGGCGGAGGAATATCGCGTGGCGTTCTCGGCATCAAGTCTCCGGTTTTGGTTCTACAGGCTGCAGCGCCTGTTTCAATTTATCGGCGAAAAAGGAATCCGGCTTAGGCGCAAACAAAGGGTGGGCGGCCGCGGCAGGCGGCGCGATCGGAGCCTTCGCCGAATCGGCGGGGGCGCCATTGGCCGAGACCGGCGGAGTGGCAGTCGCCGTTTGCTCTTGAGGATTGAGGTAGCGATTCTTTTTCAGTGCCGGGCGCGCCAGAGCTGCGTTATAAGCCGTGAAGCACCCATCTACCTGCCGATCCTTTTCGATTAACGCGCGCATGCATTCCATTTTCGAATCCATGTCGTCGATGTAATGCAGCAGCAGGGCCTCGGGAAACTGCGGCAATTTGGGCGAGCCGAATTCCAGTTGACCATGATGGCTCAGAATCATATGTTCCACCATGGCGCGTAGGGGAGAGGGAAACGCGGGAAGCGCCTGCAGTTTCTCGGCCACCATACGCAACGCGATCGCGATATGCCCGAGTAACTGGCCCTCGCTGGAGTAGGAAAAACCGCGCTCGTAGTTCAGCTCGTAGATCTTGCCGATATCGTGCAACACGACGCCGGTAAGCAGCAGGTCGTGATCGACGTACGGATAATGCTGGGACGTAATCCGCGCCAGGCCGCACAAGGAAATCACGTGTTCGAGCAGCCCGCCGAGGCAGGCATGGTGAATCTGTTTGGCTGCCGGAGCGCGCTTCAAGCGCGCGGCAATGTCTTCGTCGCCGAGCACGGCTTCGAGCAAACCCTTCAGATGGGCGTCGCGCATCTCGCCGACAGTCGAGCGCAACTCGTTCCACATTTCGGCGGCATCGCGCCGCGATGAAGGAAAGTAGTCGCCGTAATCGATTTCGCTGTCGTCCATGCGGCGCATCTTGTGGATGGTAAGCTGCGGCCGGTTGTGAAAGACCTGGATCAGGCCTTTAACTTTGACGAAATCATCGCGCTCGAAGCTGTCCAGCACGTCGCCGACGTTGTCCCACATTTTAGCGTCGAGTTCGCCTGTCCGGTCTCCGAGAATCAGCGAGAGGTACAGCTCGCCGCTTTTCTTTTGACGAATCTCCTTTGAGTGGACCAGGAAACTGGTAGTAATCACCCGATTCGGTTCGACCTCATTCACGTAGGGAGATTTCATTTTTGGGGTGCGGCGGTGGAGTCGGCGGCCGGCGCGGTGGACGTGCCGGAAGGTTTCCGACCGCTCGAGACGCTACCCACAGTGCCGTGCGGGATGACGCCGAGGAACTTCTTCTTTTTGCGCGCAGCCACCTCCTCCTTGGTCGTCGTCTGTGGTTTCAACTCCTGCACGTCCCGCCAGCGGGTGTCCTTACCGGGCGCGGCGCCGCTATCGACGTAGCCGTCCTTGATCTCCAGGAAGGCCTGCTCGCGAAGCCTGGTGAGATACTCGCGCACTTTCGGTTCCATGCGAGGCCCGGCCAGCTTTTCGGTGATTTCGTTTTTGACTTCTTCAAAACTGGCTTGTCCGGGTTCGAAGCGTTCGTCGATGCGGAGGATTAGCAGCCCGGCGGGTGTCTTGATGGGATCGGTGACGTAGCCCTTCTTCTGCTGGAAGACAATGTCCTCGATTTCTTTGCGAAGCAGATGATCGCTGCGCTTGAACGGAGGCAATTCACCACCGTTTTTGGCCGTATCGGGATCGTCGGAGTTCTGCCGCGCGAGGTCGCTGAACTTCTCGCCTTTACGCGCACGCGTTACCAGGTCCGCCGCCTTCTTTTCCGCCGCGGCCACCTGCTGGGGCGTTTTGCCTTCTGTGGAGATCAGGATCTGGCTGAGGAAAACCTGCTCCTCGCGCAAAAACTCCTTCTGGTGCTCGTCGTAATACTTCCGCAGATCCGCTTCGGGAATCGCAATGCGCGAGCTGATCTCCTCGCCAATCACCTTTTGCGTGAGCAGCTGGTTTTTCATCTGCTGCCGGAAGTCCTCAAACGACATGCCGGTTTGTTCCTGAATGAACTGGTGGAACTTGTCCGGGTCGGTGATTTTGCTCTGCACCTGGATCTCGGCCAACCGTTTGCTGATGTCCGAATCGACATTCACGTTGAGGTCTTTGCCCTTTTGCACCAGCAAGAGCTGATCGATCTGATCGCGAAGCGCGTTCTTTTGCTGGTCCTTGACTACTTCGTTGAGCCGGGCGCCGCTCAAACCTTGACGCCGCGCTTCCTCCTCGAGCAATTGACGGCTATGCTCGATTTCTCCGCGGGTGATGATATCGCCGTTGACCTTGGCGATGATCTCTTCGACGACGCGTACGTCGGCGGCGGAAGCGACCGGAACGATCGCCGCGAGAAGTATTACAAACCTGCGAAACATAAGCTAAGTTCCTATTTTACCAAGGACACCGCGCCAACAGACAAGCGCGCTTCGAGCGTCACCGCAAGGTACAGTGTATAACTTCAACCACACACTTCCTTGCGCCGGAAGCAGTCCACCATATGGTCGTTGACCATCCCTGTAGCTTGCATGAAGGCGTAACAGATGGTGCTGCCGACGAACGTGAAACCCCGCTTGGCGAGGTCTTTGCTCATGGCGTCGGATTCCCGCGACCGGGCGGGGACGTCTTCGATACGCCGCGGACGGTTCTCGATCGGCCGTCCGCCGACGAATTGCCAGATGTATTTGTCGAAAGTCCCGAATTCCTTTTGAACCTTCAGAAAAGCTTGTGCATTCCTCACTGCCGCGCGGACCTTCAGGCGGTTCCGCACGATGCCGGCATCCTTAAGTAACTCTTCTACTTTTGCTTCATCGTATCGGGCGATCTTCCGCGGGTCGAAGCGGTCGAACGCGGCGCGATACGCATCGCGTTTCTTTAGAATCGTCGACCAGCTCAGGCCCGCCTGGGCGCCTTCCAGAATCAGCAATTCGAACAGCGCGCGGTCGTCATGGAGCGGCACGCCCCACTCCCGGTCATGGTAGTCGATGGAAAGAGGATCGCGGGCCCAATGGCAGCGCATCGCTACAGTCGCCGCGCCCAGGCGACGATCGCATCCGCAACGGCAGCGGGTTGCTCCATAATGAGCGCATGCGCCGTGTGCGGGATCCGCATGACCGATACTCGGGATGGCCCGAACTCCTTCACGAGCTCATCGGAACTCGACAACGGCCGGTAGGGATCGGCATCGCCCTGGATATCCAGGATGGGAGCCGTGCCCGCGGCCCAGTACACCGCCTGCGGCGTTCGGTCGCGCGCCATCACTTCCGCGCGCTGCACGTTGGCATGAAATCCGGTCAGCCAGATAGTTGCGTCGTTACCGGGGGCGAAGAAGACGCGCTGGAGATGCTTGAGGCGCTCGGCCTGCGGCTGCGAAGGATCCGTGGCGATCGCTACCGAGCGCTGCACTTCCGGATCGGGCTTCTTTTGGGCGGCGCCAATCAGGACGACTCCGCGCACCAGCTTCGGAAAATCGACGGCCGTCATCTTGGCAACGAAATGCCCGAACGCGTGTCCTGCCACGATGGCGGGACCGGCGTTTTCGTGCTCGATCACGGTCGCCACATCACGGGCGAAATCGTGGAGAGTCAGATTCTCCATCGGTCCGGCGCTGTGCCCGAAACCGCGCGGCTGTGGCCGTAGCACGCGGAATCCCGAGGCTGCAATGCGCGCCGCAACTGCGTCGAACTCCTCCGAATCGCGGCCCAGAGAAGGAAGGAGAAGCAACAGAGGGCCACGCCCTTCCTCAATCACGTCGATAGTGACACCGTCGCCGCGAACCACCTCGCGGGTTCGCTCCGCGGTCCTTCCGATCTCCGGCATGAGCGCAAGCGCGAATGCGCCCGATACAGCGAAGACCAGGAATCGAGTGATTCGCATCTGCTCTATAGTACAGCGCACGCGGATGAGGTGTACCGCTGATAAACTGTGGGGCATGAATCGGACGGTCGTAAGCACAATCGCGCTGCTCGGTGTGGCTGCGGCTGGGGAGGCACAACAGCGGGTCCCCGCAGCGCGCGAATACTTCTACGCCGGCGGCAAGTATGCCGGTCCTCCCGGCGGAGAAGTAATGGCCGGGCAAATGTATGTGGAAGTTTTGCGCCCGCAACGGGTCACACGGACGTACCCGATTGTATTCTTCCACGGGAATTGGCAGACCGCCACGAACTGGATGGGCACGCCGGACGGCCGTGCGGGCTGGGCCGATTACTTTCTGGGACACGGGTATGCGGTCTACCTTGTGGATCAGCCGGCGCGGGGGCGCTCCGCCTGGCACGCCTCCGCGAACGGCCCCATCGCAGGCCTCTCGATAGCCGACACCGAAGGGCGGTTCACCGCTCCGGAAGTCAATCCGAAATGGCCCCAAGCGAAAAAGCACACGCAATGGCCGGGCGATGGCGAGCGGAAGGGCCGCAGAGGCGACCCGGTCTTTGACGCGTTTTTTAAGACGCAGGTGGAAAGCGTCGCCAGCGCCGAAGAGACGCAAACAATGATCCAGGCGGCGGGCTCCGCGCTCCTCGATAAGATAGGTCCCGCCATCCTGGTCACGCATTCGCAATCGGGCGCGTTCGGGTGGCTATTAGCGGACGCGCGCCCCAAGGCCGTGAAGGGCATCGTCGCGATCGAGCCCACGGGGCCGCCGTTTCAGAACGCGGTGGTCAACGAGGACCCGGCCCGGCCCTGGGGAATCACAGATATTCCACTGACGTACGATCCACCAGTCCGCGCGCCAAGCGATCTGGCGCGAGTCCGCGAACCGGCTCCCGATCGGCCGGAGCTGACGGCGTGCTGGAAACAGGCCGACCCGCCACGGCGTCTGCCGAACCTGCAGGGCATTCCGATTGCGATCGTTACGGCGGAGGCCTCCAACCATGCGGTGTACGATCATTGCACGGCGAAATACCTCGTGCAGGCGGGCGTCCCCAACACGTTTCTGCGCCTGGAAGAACAGGGGATCCACGGCAATGGCCACATGGTGATGCTCGAAAAGAACAGCGACCAAATTGCGGCGCTGATCGAGCAGTGGATATCGAAGCACGTGAAACAAATGGGGGAAACGAAATGAAAGCGATTCGCTGTCGCGCGTCGGCCGCTACGGCGGCCCTCGCTGTCGTCTTCGCTGTCGGGGCCGGTGACGCCCAGCAGCCTGCGGCCGGCTTCGTTCTGGTGGCGCACGGAGGAGCCGGCGACTATCGCGCAATGCCTCCCCAACAGATCGAGGCGAGGCGCGAGGGAATGGCTCAAGCCATTCGGGCCGGCTACGCGGTTCTGTCACGCGGTGGCGCGAGTCTCGACGCCGTTGAAGCCACGATTCGGGTCATGGAAGACTCCGGCCTGTTCGACGCTGGCCGCGGCGGCTACTACACGCGGGAAGGGGTTCCGGAACTGGATGCCGCGCTCATGGATGGCGGCACTTTGCGCGCCGGGGCGGTGGCCGCGTTGAAGCACATCGCCAATCCCATTCATCTCGCCCGCCTCGTCATGGCGAAGACGCCGCACGTTCTGCTGGTCGGCGAGGGCGCCGAAGAGTTCGCAAAATCGCAGGGAGTAGAGTTGGTTTCCCCCTACTATTTCTATAACGAGCGCGAGTGGAAGCGGTACAAAAACGCGAGGCCCGCCGAACCTAAAGGGCACGGCACGGTCGGCGTAGTTGCGCTCGATAACGCCGGGAACCTCGCCGCAGGCACATCCACCGGCGGGACTGTCCTGAAAATGCCGGGACGCGTCGGCGACTCTCCCATCATCGGCGCGGGTACGTATGCAAATAACGATAGCTGCGCGGTGTCCGCAACGGGCACCGGAGAATTCTTCATGCGCAACGTGGTGGCGGCCGACATCTGCGCGCGCGTTCGGTATCAGCACGTCACGCTGGAACAGGCCGCCAACGACGTAGTGATGAAGGAACTGGTCGAGCAGCACGGGGATGGCGGTGTGATCGCACTCGACCGGCACGGCAATATCGCCACACCGTTCAACACCACGGGCATGATGACGGGCAGGGTGCGCGCGGACGGCAGAATCGCGATCAGCGGCTGGAGCCGAGACGCCCAACCGGTGATTTTTCACGCGCAGAACTGATCCCGGCGACGATACCCCGGCCTCACGGGGCGGGGCTGAAACGAGTTCTTCAGCCGCGTCCCGCTAGGGCGCGGGTTTGCGGCGGCAAGCCTCGCCGCGCCCTAAGACGCTTCCGTTCAGATCTTCGCCAGCAACTTCGCGACGATTTTCAAAACCTGGTCGACTTCCTTCTCGGTGGCAATATACGGCGGCAGGAAGCGCAGTACCGTGTCATGCGTGCAGTTGATGAGCAGGCCGGCAGCCATGGCGTCGAGGACGATCTGCTTGCAGGGCACGTTCAGCTCCATCCCTAACATCAGTCCGAACCCGCGCACCTCTTTGATGCAGGCATGTTTGCGCGCCAACTCATTCAACTCGACGTGGAAGTAGCCCCCGACGCGCTGAATGGAGGGCAGCAATTCCTCGAGAATATCCAAGAACTCGATCGACACCCGGCAGGCCAGAGCACCACCGCCGAAGGTGGTCCCATGCATTCCCGATTTGATTGCCGCCGCGGCCTTTTCATTCGCCAGAAGCGCGCCGAGAGGAAGGCCGCAGGCCAGGGGTTTGGCGACCACCGCGATGTCCGGCAGAATCACAGGCTGCGAGCGTTGGTAGGCAAAATGAGTTCCGGTTCTCCCCAAGCCGCACTGGATCTCGTCCGCCACAAGCAGAGCGTTGTGCCGGTCGGCCAGCGCTCGCGCCTTGCCCACATAGTCGGAACTGAGAGGATAAATGCCGCCTTCGCCCTGGATCATTTCCAGCACGATGCCGGCTGTGCGCTCATGGACAGCCGCTTCCAGCGCACCCAGATCGTTCACCGGGACGAATTTCACTCCGGGCAACAGCGGCTCGAAATCGGCGCGATATTTCGGCTGTCCGGTAACGGAGAGTGCGCCCAGCGTGCGCCCGTGGAACGAGTTCTCGAGCGCAATCACCTCGTATTTTTCAGGGTGGATGGCATGGCCATGCGACCGAACCATTTTGAGCGCCCCCTCCATTGCCTCCGTTCCCGTGTTCGCGAAAAACGCGCGATTGAGACCGCTGATGCGAGCCAGGCGCTGCGCGAGCGGCCCCTGGTATGGATGGAAGTACAGGTTGGAGGAATGGATCAGCAATCCCGCCTGGTCGCGAATCGTCTTCACGATTCTCGGATGCGCGTGACCCAGCGCGTTTACTCCTATGCCGCTGATGAAATCGAGATAACGGCGGCCTGCCAGGTCATACAAGTAGCAGCCCTTCCCGCGCGCGACTACCAGCGGATACCGGGCATAATTCTGCAGAACGTATTCCTGCTCGAGATCGATGACCGATTGGGCGGAACTTTCGCTGACCGGAGGAGGGGCGCTTGTCATCCCCTCATCATACAAAATGGACCGACATTAGCGGCCTGAACCGCGAAGCCGCTTTAGCGGGCAAGCCGCAGAAGGTTCGAAGCCACTGCCTTAAACGCGGCCGTCAACTGATCGGCGCTGGTGATTTCAATATAGAGCCCAGTCTGTTGCGTCGCGTCGTATGAGGTCGAATCCTGCGTATTCGCCAGGCGCTTCAAGAGCGGCGCATCCGTTCCGCCGTCCCCGGTGTAACCAATCGTGTAGATGGCGACCGGGTTCATGATGGACTGTGAGCGAATCGTTTGCCCCACGTTGTCGGTCGCATTCCAAGAAGCCAGGGCGAGCTGATACCCGATCGTCGGACGAGTGGGATCGTAAGCCGTGCCGTTGTAGTCCAAGGCCGAGTAGGTGTACGCGGTGCCGCTTGTCGAATTTCCATAGTAGTCGAACCGCGGAATCTGGCGGAGGTCGGTCAAGCGGAATATTTTCGGCGAACCATTGCCCAGACCGCTACAGCCCTGAATGGCCGTCGCTGGGCTGATGGAATTCATGTCGCTGACTGGATTTTGCAGCCATGAGGTAAGCGTTTGAGAGTTGTCGTAAGCCGAGAGGATATAGAGACCCGAGCTGGTCCCCCAGGTGGGAGGGTTGCCCGGAGTAACAATATAGCCTGCCATGTGCGTTCCCGGCGAGGCGGTTTCCGGGTTGTTCACGCAAGGGCTCGAGCTGGAAAGCGAGTTGCTATTAGGAAGGGCGCTGGCGTCATTGGGATGTACTGCGATCGAATCCGGAACACCGTCGGTGAACAGGACGATCGAATTCATTCTGTTATCCACGCCATTCGCCAGCAGGTCGCGATAATGCGCCTTCTGCAGCTCGAGATACGCGAGACTCAGCGCTTCGGGAATCCCCGTGCCGCCGCCGGCTCTCATAGTGCTGATTTGCGTAAACATCGGGCCCGTTGTGGAGGTACTCGCAAAACTGGTATCCGGGCCTCCGGTCCCGCGAGGATTGGGGTCGTAAGGTCTCGAAGTAGGATACGCAACAATGGCGCTTCCTGAGAGGACCACGAGGCCTAGCTCATCGGTGCCGGGCGTGAACATGCCGACAAATTGCGCGGCGGAGCTTTGCATGGTCGTAAAAACGTTCAACCCGCTGACCGGGTCGGTAGTGTTCATTGACCCGGAACGGTCCAGAACCAACATGACTCGGGTGTCTCTTCGGGTAGCCGTGGCATTCGCGGCTACCGTCGAGTAGTTCTGCCCGATTACACGCATGAATAGCAGCGGCACGTCAGCGGTGGCAGCCACGTTGATGGTATGAGTGCCTGAACTCGTCGTCACGTTGATATTGCGGGTGACATTGGTGCTTCCCCAGTAGCCGGTAGGAAAGTTTACGTTCAAGAATTCATTGGCAATCTCCTGCGGGTCCGCCGGGGTGCCAAGCAGCCGGCCCGCGCCCAGCGCGGCCCCATCCACCGCCGCGGAGAGCTTGGCCTGGACCAGATACAACATGGTCGCGTCCACGGCTAGCCCAACCAGAGGAATCAGAAACAGCGGGATCATCACCATCACGAGCAGCATCGTCACGCCCCGCTCATTGCGTCGTTTATGCCATTTGGAACGCATACGTTTCCCTCCAACGCCTACTTAGAAGAACCCGAACGAATAAGACTTGGCATTTGAAACAAACGGCGGCATGTTGAATCCGGTCGCGCTGGCTTCGGCGAGAAAGAGGACCTGGCCCGATGGCAAGCCCGACGCCACTCCGGCGACGACCGAATACGGGTTGACTCCGCTGAATGACGCCACGGCGCCCGCCTTTTTTACATAGTCGGATTGCGGTATTTTTCCGGTACTGGGATCGATCGACACTCCCGAAGGCGTGCCGAAGTTACTGCTCCGAACACTGGAGTTCCCAACGATGAGACGTTGCGTGAATACCCACTTTTGGTAGTTCGTGCAGGCACTTGTTGGGTTGCCCATCGCATCCACCGCCCCTACCGCCGCACAAGCCGGAATGTCAACGTACGTGAGAGCAGACAGGATCACCACGGACGATCCCGAGCCCGATGTGTCTAAGCCAAGGTTACCGCCAACGTTCGCCAGAATGGTCTGGTTTCCGGGAAGAGAAAAGTCCACACCACGGGCGTACATATGTCCGGCATCCCGCGCCAACTGGATCGTTTCCAAAGTACGGATCATATTGATGCCGGTAACGCCGGTTCCCAGAAACAGAGGCATGAGAACCAGCAGGCTGAAGGCGAACTCTATCGTGGATACGCCACGCGAGCGAATGCGCTTCATATCACCTCCTATGGCGCTGACCCGATGCACGGCGGCGTTCGCGACGGCTCAATCATATCGGCGGAGCTCACGCTCACCGTGAGCGGAGCGTTATCCACCGTGCCAGGCCTCCAACTGAAAATCCGCGGCATGAGCGGAATGAGTGAAAAGTTCTGCACCGAAACCTGCATGATGTTACCCGGTGCGTTGCCGTTCGGCTGCGCCGAGACATCCACCGCGGGGGCGCTCGAGTTCGGCGCCGGCGGCTGGAAATAGTGCACCTTGACCAGAGAAAGCCTGCTTCCCGACAGCAGCCCCAGGGCGTTCTGCTGCACCGTGCTCTTGACCGTATCCGTGAGACATGCCCCCGTTGCCATCTGCGCCGCGGTAAGCGTAATACCCGTGCGAACTCCAATGCGGACCGCGCGATCCAAAGTGCTTTTGGCGTGGATCGCCCAGGCCGTGTCCAGAAGCGTACTGAGGATCGCAATCAGCGGCAGGAGTACGAAGGTGAACTCCATCACCTCGGCTCCCTTGCTTCGCCGCGCCCGGCGCGCGCGCCCACTCGCATTGCGTGGTAATGCTGAGGTCTTCATGGGTCCCTCGGTCTATGTCGCGTTCTCCTTCATCATGTGCCGTCGTGGTGTTCCCGTACTGAAGGTGAATCCTCGATAACGGTTCTTGATAACTCGGCCAATGGTAAGGAGCCAAACGCCTGCAAAGGTCAATTCCAGCCCGGCGGAGACTGATTTGGAGTGCCCGGCCGTTTTGCGCGACCATAGAAGAGAACTCAGAGATGCCGTTTGTCTTCCGTTTAGCTCCCGTCTTCGCCGCCTTTGTAGGCGCCCAGTTGTATTGGATTTTTCAGGCAGCCAAGTTCCTGAACAAGCGAATGCGGAATCCCACCACCCGTTTGGGCATCGGACTGGTCGCGCTTGCCGTCTACGTGCTGCTCTTCGGGTTCAATATCTGGTGGGCCGCGGACCGCCATACTCCCACGCGGATGACGCTCCGTGAAGCGCTGCTCGAAGCGCCGTTCCTGTGGTGGATTTTCAGCTCTACTTTAGGGTTCGTCGTCGTCATTCTAGTGTGGATGGTGCGGCTAAGTGCGCGCGCGATCCGGTGGGCGGGCGGCAAGGCATTTGCCCGGTCTCAGCCGGTTACCTCCGCAGCCGCAACTTCCCGCCGGCAATTTTTCGAAGTCGCGGCGGGAGGCGCCATCGCCGCTCCTTTCATCGCTGGCGGCTACGGCCTGCTCTACGGCCGGCTGAACCTCCAGACCACCCATCAACCGATCCGCCTCGCCCGCCTTCCCAAAGCCTTCGAAGGTTTCCGAATCGCGCAGCTTTCCGACATTCACGTGGGTCCTTACATGAGCGAAGACGAGATCCGCAAATATGTGCGGATCGCCAACGCGCTCAAGCCCGACCTCATCGCCCTCACCGGCGATTTCGTTACCTGGGATGCCGCGACCCAATGGGCCGTGGTCAATGCTCTCAGGGGACTCCGGGCGCCATTCGGCATATTCGGCTGCCTGGGTAATCACGACGCCTGGGCCGACGCGGAAGATTCCCTGACGGAGCTCTTCTCCCAAGCCGGCATCCGCATCCTCCGGCAGGCCCGGGTATCGATCCAATCGCATGGCGCATCCCTGAACCTGGCGGGAATCGATTTTGCCAGTTCCCGCGGAATGTCTGCGGGACCCGGTCACATGGACAGCCGCACGCTGGGAGGCATCGAGAGCTTGCTCGTGCCCGGCACGGCAAACATTCTACTGAGCCATAACCCAGCTACCTTCGACCGCGCCGCGCAGCTCGGAGTGGATCTGAGCCTGGCCGGACACACGCATGGTGGACAATTGGCGCTCGAGTTTATCAGCCCCGAGCTGGCGCCCAGCCGGCTCGTCACACCGTACGTAGCGGGGTGGTTCGAAAAACCGGGTGGCCAACTCTACGTGAATCGCGGAATCGGTACCATCGCCGCGCCAATGCGCGTGGGGGCTCCGCCGGAGATTACGGTCTACGAGCTCACGCGGCCGCCGCAGCCACAGGAAGTTTAACGGAGCAGCGGGATACGGGCTCGGGACCAGACTCGGCGCCCGCTACTCCTCGGCCCCAGGAACCACGGCCGATTCGCGGCTCGGCACAAACCGAAGAATGGTCTCGATAAGTTCCGCCCGGTGGATCGGCTTTGAAACATACGAGTCCATGCCCGCCGCGAGGCATTTCTCGCGGTCCCCGGTCATTGCATGAGCCGTCATGGCGACGATCGGTATGCGACTGCCTGTGAGCTTCTCCTGGTTCCGTATGTACACCGCTGCCTGCAAGCCGTCCATCTGGGGCATTTGAACGTCCATCAGCACAAGATCGAAGCATCCGCGTTCCAGCGCCCTGATCGCCTGGCGGCCATCGCCGACAACCACCACGTAGTGCCCCTCTCGTTCAAGCAAATGCCGCGCCAGCTTCTGGTTGACTTGGTTGTCCTCGGCGACGAGAATCCGCAGGCCGTTGCCGGCAGGCACCGTACGGTTTCCGTTTTGGGCATGGTCTGTGGCGCCAGTCTCGAAAACGTTCCTCGACGACAGAATCCGCACGATCGCTTCGAATAACTCGCTCTGCCGAACGGGTTTGATCAGGTATCCTTCTGCGCCGAGCTCCCGGCTACGGGCAACCTCCCCGGGCGAATTGCTGGAGCTTAGCATGATCACGGTGGCCGCCTGTGTGTTTTCCTTGACGTGCCGGGTAACGGCGAAGCCGTCCAGATCCGGCATGTGCGCGTCCGTGAGGATCAGCGGCACCGGCTCTTCCCGCGAGGCGAGAATGTCGAGTGCCGCCAATCCGTTATCCGCGAGGATCGGCGACATGCCCCATTGCGACAGCCACTCCCCCAGCACCCGCCGGTTCGTGGCGTTGTCGTCGATGATCAACACGGGCACTCCACGAAGATTGCTGTAGTCCAATTGGCAGGCTTGTGGCCCGTTTTCGGCCGCCGCTGCCACGATGCTGAACGCGAAAGTGCTGCCGCGCCCGAGCTCGCTTTCCACCGAGATGCGGCCGCCCATCATTTCCACCAGCCGCTTCGAGAGGGCAAGGCCCAGCCCCGTCCCCCCATGCTGCCGGGTGCTGGAGCTGTCGGCCTGCGTGAACGACTGGAAAATTGTGGGCAACTTCTCGCGGCCGATTCCAATTCCGGTATCCCGCACGGCAAACGTCAACTCCCAGCCGTCACTGCTGCCGCCGCTGCCGATCTTTCGGGGCGCCGCCTTTACGGAAACAACCACTTCACCATGATCCGTGAACTTGATCGCATTTCCCGCCAGGTTTACCAGGACCTGCCGCAAGCGCGTCGCATCGCCGGAAACGAACTGCGGGACCGAAGCCTCGATATCGCATACCAGTTCGAGACCCTTCCGGTGAGCGCTCAACGCGAGCGCCTTCATCGTCTCCTCCAGGCTCTCGCGTATGTCGAAATCCTGGGAATGAAGCTCGAGCATGCCCGCCTCGATCTTCGAAAAATCCAGAATGTCATTGATTACTGTCAGCAGCGCCTCCGCCGATGTTTTGACGATCCCGAGGTATTCGTGCTGGTCGGCGGTCAATTCAGTATCCAGGACCAGTTCGGTCATCCCGATGATGCCGTTCATCGGCGTCCGGATTTCGTGGCTCATATTGGCCAGGAACTCGGACTTGGCGCGATTGGCTGAATCCGCCTGCTGCAAAGCCTCGTTCAGTTCCTTCGTGCGCTGCTCCACAAGCGCCGCTGCGCGGCGTCCGGTCGCTTGCAGGCTCGCCACCAGCCCCGCCAAAAACAGCGACAGCAGGGCCGTGCATCCACCGGTCAACGCGGCCGGCATATTGCTCACGGATGGGAACTTCGCGGTACGGCTGAACCCGAGCATCCAGGTGTTGCCGGCGAGTTGTAGTTTCGCTGTTCGTTCAAAAGAACCTTTGGAGTTTTCGTTTCCCGACGTGAACATCAGCTTGTCCGGCTGCATCTCTGCGTCAAATGCTTCAAACCGGATGAGACCACGCAGGTCGCTCATGGCCGCCTCGAAGAATGGCTCCGCATCGAGGCTGAGCATCGTCCACGCAACCAGGGCCTTCCGCCGATCGGCCGCTGTTTCAAGGGGCTCTCCCTGGCGGAACACCGGATAAAACAGGAGCCACCCATGCCGACTTTCCTGGTTGGCAAACACAACGTGTTTCGTAAGAATCGCCGTTCCGGAGTCGCGGGCCTTTTCGGCCGCTTCTCTGCGCCGCGGATCCGTGAAGACATCCAGGCCCAACACCAAGGCAGCTTGCTCATCCGGTTCGGTTGCGATTACTACGTAGTGCTCGCCGCGCGGCTGGGTTGACGTTGTACCCGGAATCGCGTGCACGGCCAACCAGGGCCTTCCCTGCTGCCGCTGCTGCGACAGAAAGCTTTGGAGTTGGGACTCGGTGACCGGTTCGATCACGGCGATGCGGCCTACCTCGGGATAGCGCTTCAGGATTCCCAGCCGCTCCACGTAGGTCCGCCAGTCCTCCTGGCTCATGTGTCCGGACACCGCTACCAATCCCGCGGCGCCCCGCAGCGCGTTTTCATAGGTGGTAAGTTGTCCGCGAATTCCGTTCTGTACTACGCCCATGACGCGGTCAAGCCGGGCAACGTTATATTGCCGGGTTTCGCGATAGAGCGAACTGTACAACAGCCCGCCCACCACCCAACCGGCCAGCAGAACGCTGCCGGGCAGCAACAGTCTTCACGATTGCCGCAACGCACTCAGCATCAAACCCGTCAGCGAAATCGCCGCAATAAACAAATCCAGGTTTATAAGATCCTCGGCCGGGCTGCCGCCGGTAAATGCGCCGGAACCTACATGCGTCGCCCAAATGGCCGCCGCGGCAATCAACAGAGCCGAGAGGCGCGCGGCCGTTGGACCTGCCCATGCTGTACCGATCAGCATGAGCACGAAGACCGAGAACAGCAGATGCGACGCTTCCGCGCGGAAGAAGACGCCATAGGACGCAGCACCGATGACCAACCCCCAAACGACCGTCCGCGTCGCGAACGTAGCGGTTGAGCGCCACCGCTCGCCCGTGACGTATCGGCCAACCTGCAGCAAGGCCGGGAGTAACGTGAGCATTCCGAGAGTGTCGGCGATCCACCAGCGGCTCAGTACCGTAATCCACTGCGCAGCGGGGAATCGGCCGCCCAGTATTAGCACCGAAGTCCCGAAGGCGGCCGGGAGCGCCGGAGCAGCAATCGCGGTCAGAGCCACCGACGCCATCTCCTCGAAGTCGCCCAGGAGTTCCTGAAATTTGGAAACGCTCCGGAACAGCCACACGGCGGCAAAGCTGCGCGCCAACCCTGCAAGCGCGACGCCCACCGAAGCCACCAGCGGCACGTGCCGGGCCATCGAACTCAGAAAATACGCGGCGAGCAGGACGGGCCAAAAGCGAGTACCGAAGAGCAGCAGAATTACCAGGTCCAGGCCGGCCTCGGGCCACACGGGCGTGACTCGAGTACCGCCCGAGATCAAAAGGTAACCGAACTCGTGCGAGCCGATATGCGTGATCGCGATCAAAATAGCAACCAGCGCGTACGGTGCATTGCCCCACGGAACATCCGGCCGCGTATCGCCCGTCCGCCGAAGCGACAGCATTTCGAACAACTGTGTATTGGCCGATTTCCAGACAGGCGTTGACATGATGACGCCTACTTTCAAATACGCACGCAATTATGGACCCGTCCGAGAGCCCCGAACAATGACGTATCTGGCTAGTAAGTATCCTGATAACGAACGATAGCGGATATGGACGACGGCGGACGCCGCCGCCGTGTTCAGTCGGGGATTCCTGCGTGAGCCCGAATCTCGTTCCAGTTCGCTTGTGACATGAGCCGGCACGCGCGTGTAAATTCGGTTTCGATCTGTGCGAGCAGGGATTCGAGGCCGGCGACTCTCCCTTGTGCCGCCAGATGCTCCATTTGACGGCACAAATCGGCCAGCGTGCGGGCGCCTACCTGGGCGGCGCTGCCTTTGATCGCGTGAGCGTCGTTGCGGATTAGCGGCGCGTCAGCGCGCACTATCGCCTGCTTCAGCGCATTCAACCGCGAAGCCGTGTCCTCTTGAAAAAGATCGAGCAACTCGCCGACGAGTTCCCATCCTCCCGATAGGGCAACTTCGAAGAGGTCTTCGGGAGCCCAGATGTTCCTGGACGCGGACGACCCTGCTGGTTCGCGCGGATCGGCGCTCTTCAAGTCAGGTTTCAGAGGCATGCATCTCCAGCACTTGCGGCCCTCATTACTAGTTTTCGGCGAATTTCCCAGCGGATCAATGTTCATTTTGGTTGTCTCCCGGCACTACCGGGAGGCCTTCGGGTATCCGCGGCATGACTGTCTCAGCCGCGCCAGTGATGGCGTGGTTCTGGCTGGTTCGTAAACGAAGGCGCTCCTAGTTACGAAAGCAGATTTCGGCAGGTTGCTTAGAACTCAGGTGATCTCCTGCCGATGAGGCGTTTATGTGGATTGAGGGAGCCGCCGGCCTGTCATTCGCTATTAGTATCGGTCTCGCGGTGGGGTGCTGGAGGACCCGCAAGCGCCTGGCCGAAAGCCAACGCGAACAGAGAGAGTTGGAGAGGTCTTCGCGCATCGTTGAAGAAGAGCGCCGCGTTCTGGAGTTAGTGGCCGCGGGAGCTTCGCTCAAGGAAGTGCTCGATGCACTGACAGTGGCGATGGAACGAATGGCGCCGGAGTGCTTCTGCACCGTCCTGCTGCTTGATGACGAGCGGCGCCGCCTCTTCACAGGCTCCGGAGGCAGTCTGCCGCCAGAGTATATGCAGGCGGTGGACGGCCTCGAAATCGGTCCTGATGTCGGGGCCTGCGGTTCCGCGGCATTTCGCAACGAGATCGTGGTAGTCGAGGATATCGCGACAGACTTCCGCTTCGCGGCTGCGAAAGATTTCATCCTGGGCTACGGATTGCGGGCCTGCTGGAGCGTGCCGATCCGCGATTCGAAACACCAGGTGGTGGGCACCTTCGCCATGTATCATCGCGCACCCGCCAAGCCGCGCGAACGGGAACTGACACTGGCGCAAGCCGGCGCGCACCTGGCGGGAAATGCCATTGAGCGGCTACGCGCCGAGAAGGAGCTGCGCGACAACGCCGAACGGATGGAACTGGCGGAACGCACCGCCACGTTCGGAGTATGGGAGATCCAGCTGGCAACCGACGTCCTGACGATGTCGCCGGGGCTCGCAGCTATCATCGGCCTGCCGGACACACGGCGCATCAGCATGCAGCAGTGGCGGCAAATCATCCACCCGCAGGACCGCGCGCGGGTCAAAGCCACCGTCGATCGCGGCAATGCCGATGGCGGCTTCCTTCAGATGGACTTTCGCATCGTGCGGCCCGACTGTTCGGTGCGTTGGCTGCGCTGCCACGGGCGCATCGACCTTGCGGTGGTCCCGCCGAAGCGCGTCATCGGTGCGACCATCGATATCACCAAGGAAACTGAGATGATGGCCGGTCTCCAGCAGGCGCGAGCTGCCGCCGAAGCGGCTACTCAGGCTAAAGGCGAGTTTCTCGCCAGCATGAGCCACGAAATCCGCACGCCCATGAATGGCATCATCGCGAGTATCGGCCTGGTTTTCGATTCAGGCGTCACAGAGGAGCAGCGAGAGCATCTGGATACTATTCGCAGTTGCGGGGAGACCCTGCTCGGCCTGGTAAACGATATCCTGGACTTATCCAAGATCGAGGCAGGAAAGCTCGTCCTCGAGCGG
Organism: uncultured Solibacteraceae bacterium; assembly: GCA_964390225.1. Taxonomy (GTDB): domain Bacteria; phylum Acidobacteriota; class Terriglobia; order Bryobacterales; family Bryobacteraceae; genus PSRJ01. The sequence continues at coordinate 304 of CAYMHP010000079.1, read as the reverse complement.
ACTCGTTTCGATGTCCAATCCCTTGTGGCCGATGCGCTCGCAGTGATCGCGCCGGTTGCCCGCGCGCGCGGCCTTACGATTTCGTCTTCCTTCGGCGACGATCTACCGCCATCCGTCTTTGGCGACCCGCAGCGCATCCGCCAGGTGTTACTGAATCTCTTGTCCAACGCGGTGAAGTTTACGTATAACGGAACGGTCTCCGTCGAGGTCTCTGTTCGCGGAAGCAGCCAACACTCCACTGACGTGCAATTCACCGTCCGCGATACCGGCATCGGCATTGCCCCCGAGGTCCAGAAGGCCATCT
>CAYMHP010000078.1:0-19207 GCA_964390225.1 uncultured Solibacteraceae bacterium | reverse complement strand
GACTCCCGACCGCCTCCAGCAAATCGAAGACCTGTTCCATGCCGCGCGCGCGTGCACGCCCGGCGAGCGCGTAGCCTTGCCGGCTGCTGCCGACTGTTGAGGTGCGCCGCGAAGTCGAGTCCCTGCTGGCCCAGCGAGCCGACTCCTCTGTTAGTTAGTTAGGCCGTTCGTTGCCGGCCTTGCGCGATGAGAGAGCACCACTGTGACGCAGGTCGCCGGATGCTTGGGAACTTAGTGCGGGTGGCGCGCGGAGAACTGTAGCGGATCGTTACAGCATACGCGATAGTGTATGCTTCGATTCTTGGGAACTGCTCCCGAGTTACGCACAAACTGGAACGGATCCCGGGCGTAGCGCCTGAGAAACGGGTTTCTCGTGAGAAATATGGAATGTGCAGTGAGGTGCGCAGATGGGAATTCGTACAGGTGTTACGGAATTGGTGGATCTTTCGATCCCGGTGATCCAGGCGCCGATGGCGGGCGGCGGCGACACGGTCGAACTCGTTGCCGCAGTATCGAACGCCGGCGCGCTTGGGTCCATCGGCGCGGCCTATCTCACCCCGGACGAAATTGTCGAGCGCGGCAAAGCCGTTCGGGCGAAAACCTCCCGCCCGTTCGGGATCAACCTGTTTGCGCCCCTTCCGTCGCCCAGCGCGGATGCCGATTGCGTCAACCGCGCTCTCGAAGCCGTCACTCCCTATTTCGAAGAACTCGGACTAGCTCCGCCTGAAGCGCCGAAGCTCCCCGCCTCCCGATTTGACGATCAGCTCGCGGCGTCGCTCGAGACGGGTGCCGCGGTCTTCAGCTTTACTTTCGGAGTGTTGCCGCAAACCGCAGTCGACGAGGTGAAGCGCCGCAAGTTGCTTCTGATGGGGACCGCGACCACCGTAAACGAGGCGCAAGCGCTCGCCGACCTGGGAGTCGATGCCATCGTCGCCCAGGGCAGCGAGGCGGGAGGCCACCGGGGCACCTTCGCTACGGATTTCGCCGCAGGAATGATCGGCCTCATGTCGATCGTTCCCCAGATCGTGGACGCCGTGCCGCTGCCGGTGATCGCTTCGGGTGGGATCATGGACGGCCGGGGCGTCGTGGCAGCATTGGCCTTGGGCGCCTGCGGGGCGCAGTTGGGAACGGCGTTCCTGACTTGCAAGGAAGCCGGCATCGCGCCTGCTTATCAGGAAGCGATCCTGAACGCCACCGAGGAGCAGACGCAAATTACGAGCGCTTTCTCCGGCCGTCCGGCGCGCGGCATCGCCAACCGAATGCTTCGCGATTACGCCCATGCCACCGATGCCATCCTGCCGTTTCCGCTGCAAAACGTGTTGACGCGCACCCTGCGCCGGGAGGCCACACGGCAGAACTGTGCGGAGTACCTCTCGCTCTGGGCGGGACAGGGGCTGCGCCTGGCTCGGCGGACGTCCGCGGTTGAACTGGTAACGTCCCTCCAAGCCGAAATCGAAGCCGCGCTCGACTCGCTCGCATCCCGGAGGATTCGATGAAGGTGGTGAATGAGCGCCGTTCCAGTTCGAATAGGACGAGACGTTGAAGCAGATCAGCGCCGAATACTCCCGCTAGCTCGAGTACACCGACACCGTCGTGACCTTGCGGTACCCCATGCGTTCGTACAGGCGCAGGCCGGCGGGGGTGGATTGTAGAATGCTCCGCTCGAGTCCGTGCTGGCGACGCGCCTCTTCCAGAACGTGCCGCATTACGGCTTCGCCGTAGCCGCGGTGCTGGTACGCCGGAACCGTAGCCACGTTGTAAACGCCGACCGCTCCGCCGGCAATCACCGTCGCCGCGGTCGATACCGGTTCTTCCTCGCAATACCCGACATAACCCGCAAAGCGACGCCACACCGATTGCTGTTCGAATACTTCGCGAAACCAGGAAAGCGGCACATTGAAGCAGAGCGAACCAATGGCGCAGAATGCGTCCCGCGTGGCGCGGTCGCTGACCCGCCGGATATTCAGCGGCGGCAGCGGCCGGACCGGCGGCTGAATGCGCTCCGCCACCATCCCCGGCAGATCCACGGAGTGGCGCATGCCCCGCCGGTCGAACAGCTTTCGCGCTCGCGACCGCGTCCTCCGGTCCATCCAGTCTTCGCACACCCAGTATGCCCACTCCTGGCCGCGCGCCTCGAAATGCATCGAGGCCAACAGAATCCGCTGGTTCAACTCCGCTTCCGAGACCACGGGCCCGGAAAGAAATGCCGCATTGAACATCTGGAAGGTGACGCCGGCGCTGGCGATGCTTACCCCGTGCAGTTCACGGATTTCGCCGCTGCTTTTTCCCGAAGCCAAAATGCGGAACGATTCGCGCAGGTTCTCTGCTACGTCCGCAAAGTCCACGTTCCCAGTATCGTACACGCGGCCGAGGCTTCAGTCCGGGCGAGCCTTAACTAAGAGTAGCTGTTGAACCCGGCCCGCTCGAAGCCGCGCTGCGCCTCCCGGTTCTTCATAAACGTATTCCACACAAACGCGCTCCGCAGATTCTCGGCCATCAGCATCGTTATACCCGTGTCGATACCGACGACATCCGTGTCATACCAGTTCGTCAGCGGATTCAATGCGTTGACGAAGCCGTACTTGCACCAAGCCCGCATGCCGTACCGGGTTTTGATGTTCTTGAGCACGCGCAGCGTGGCTTGCGGCAAAAAGGGCAGGGATCCCCCCGCCGCGCTCGGCACCACTGTCCCATCGATCGGCCCGATTTCCGGAGGCCCTCCCCACACCACGTATCCGTTTTTCGAGTCAGATGCGGTGATGCCCCACAGGTCGTCGCTGTAATCGGAAAACCGCTTGGCCAGGTCCAGACAAAACCTGCGGTGGGCGTCCGTCGCCAGTATCGAGTTCTTGAAGTAATCGGCATACCGGTCGCGCTTTCCCCGGAAATCGAACCAGGCCTGCGAGTATTGATGCACAAACAGCGGCGCGTAGTTGCTGATATAGCGGATGCCGTCGTATTCGAAGAGCGTGCGCTTCCAGGCGTTCCAGGCTTCGGCGGGCAGGGGATGCGTCGACGAACCCAGGCCGAGCAGGTACATCATCATGTGCTCGCTGTAGTAATCCCAGCGATACGGAAGAAACCCGGCTTCCGGGCGCCACCCATGGGGCAGCAGCGAGGTGTCCTCCGAGAGCCAGCTCCAGTCCACGCGATTGAAGATCTCGTAGGCGAGGCGCGTGATCTCGGCATACCGGAAGTGTTGCCGGCAAGTCAGAATCCCGCACAGCAGCATGGCCGTATCGACGGAGGAGATCTCCGAATCCCACATCCGCTCGCCGGTTTTCAGGTTCGCCCAATGATAAAAGAACCCGCGGTGGGTGGGCATGGTCTTGGCAAGAAAGCGGAGCGTGGTAATGACGCGCCCGCGCGCATCCGAGAGCGACGCCCAGCCGCGCTGCTGGCCGATGGCAATGGCGGTCAGTCCGAACCCCGTGGCCGCGATGCTCGCCACCACGGTCTTGTCGGCGGCACGGACGTTGCACCGGTCCTTCACCAGCCCGGTTTGCGGGTCCGCCTGCTCCCAAAAGAAGAGGAAGTTCGCTTTTTCAAGCTCGTCCAGAAACTGATTGTCTTCCGGGGCGATGGGCGATGGTTCGGCAGCTCCTGCAGGTTCGACGAGCCGGTCGTACGCTGCCGCCCGGCGCGTACGCATTTCCGCGATTCCAGCTGCAGCCGCGCCACCGACGCGACGAAACAGCGCGCGGCGCGACAAACCTTCGGTGCCGATGACCCACACCTCCCTACTTCCTACTGTAGACGATCTAAGTTGTGAGGAATCATACGATTAGAGTGGTTGAGTGGCTGCTCTCATGCTCTTCTTACCAAGCCGCATGAGCCGCGCGCGTAAAGCAAAAATCGGAGTCGTGGCGGCGGTTCTCGTCGGGGCCGCCGCAGTACTGATCATTAAACGGGTGCCGCCTCGCCGGATTACGTCAATTACGGGTGCGGTCCTCCAGCAAGATGCCGATCCGAGGAAGCAACTCCCGATCCCCAACGTCGTGGTCACGGCCGAGGATGACGTCACCATCGCGACCACCAAGTCGGATACGTCCGGGCTCTTTCGCTTGAATTTGCAGACGGGGCTGTGGCCGTATGCCAGCGTGACGTTGCGGTTCCAGCATGCGGGCTACCAGCCGTTGGAAATGACCCAGGAGATCCGGACGCAACTCTATATCGTTCACATGGTACCGCTCGCGAGCGCGACCGCGCCTCCACCCAAAACTCCCGAGATGGCCCTCTCCGATGTCCGGGTCCGCTACGCCATTCGAACGAGCAACACCGTCAACATCGGGAGCAGCGCGACTACGTTTGAGGTCGTCAACACTGGTAACATCCCGTGCGAGGGCCAGAAGCCCTGTTCGCCCGATGGCAAATGGAAAGCGAGCATTGGCGCGGAGAGTGTCGACGCCGGTGCGGGCCATCAATTCCGCAACGCCCGCATCTCCTGCATCGCGGGGCCTTGCCCGTTCTCTGCCGTCGAATCCAACGAGCTGTTGAACGGCGGGCGCATCCTTAAAGTGTCCGTCCGCAACTGGTCGGATACCGTGACCTACCTGCTCGAGGCCGAGGTAATCGACAACATGCCAATAGACCAGGTACTGCAACTCTACCCTGCGATCTTCGGCCGCGCGATGAATTTCACACTGCCCGCGGGCGCCGAGGGCGCCGCCGTCGAGGCGGACCTGAACGGCACCGACATCGTATACCCGATCGGCCCCAGCCTGAATTTAAGTTGGGCGAGTTGCGACCTGAAACTCGCCCCCGACCGTACACGCGCCTATAGCTGTGAACTCAAGCCCGGCTACCGGTTCGACACTGGTCCCGCGCCGGTCGCGAGCCGCTAGCACCGGCCACAAAGATCGCCGGCGCTACTCGATCTAGTGATCGCGTTCGGTTACCAGTTCCGTAACCGCCAGCAAGGCCCGCTGATAGGGTGATTCCGGAAAATCGGCGACGATGTGCCGGGCTTTATCCGTGAAGGCCTGGGCGCGTTCCTTCACGCGCTCAATCGCGCCATAATTTTCCAGCAGTGTCAGAATGCGCGAAAAGGGTACTTCTTCGTAGTTGCGTTGCCGGAGAATCGTTTCCACCAGCCGGCGCTCCTCGCCCGAAGCGCATTCCAGTGCGTAGACCAGCGGCAGCGTGACCTTCCCTTCGCGCAGATCGCCGCCTACCGGCTTGCCCAGCGTTTTTTCGCGCGCGGTGAAGTCGAGCACGTCGTCCACGAGCTGAAAGGCCATTCCCAAATTCCAGGCGTACTCGCGCAGCCGCTCTTGTGCGCTCGCATCGGCGCCGCCGGCCAGAGCACCCAGCTCGGCGCATACCGAAAACAGGCACGCCGTCTTCCGGTCGACCAGCTCCATGCAATCGGCTTCGCTAATGTCGATATGTCCGATGTGTTCGAGCTGGAGCAACTCGCCCTCGACCATCGTCTGCGTCAGCCCGATGAGCAGGTCCAGAATCTGAAAATTGCGCTCCCGCAGCGCGATCTGGAACGCCTGCATGTACAGCCAGTCGCCCGCGAGCACGCACGTGTGATTGCCCCACTTCATATTTGTAGAGGGGCGTCCGCGGCGTGTCTCTGCGCCGTCGATCACGTCATCGTGCACCAGCGTGGCGGCGTGGATCATTTCCACCACCGCTCCGAGTTGAATGGCCGAAGGACCCGCCCTTCCGGCGAGCTTGGCCGAAAGCAGCAGCAGCGAGGGCCGCAGGCGCTTCCCGCCGCTAGACTGCAGGTACTGCCCGATGGCGGTCACGGCGTCCACCGAAGCTACAGACTCGATTGTGATCTTCTTTTCGACCTGATCGAGCTCGTCCTGGATCAGGTCGAAAATCTCGCGCGCCGTGAAAGCCTGCCCCAGCTTTCCTAAATTCATGGAAGTTAACTAGTTTACTCGTTTGCGGCCCCACCCCGCAAACACAGCCGCTCGAAATTGCGCGTGGTCAGCCCGGCAATTGCCTCGGCAGACGTGCCGCGCACGTCGGCGAGCCGCCGCGCCGTCTCTACCAGAAACGCCGGCTCGTTTCGTTTGCCACGGTGGGGAATGGGCGCGAGGTAGGGGCAATCCGTTTCGAGCAGGAGGCGATCGTCCGGGGTGATGCGCGCCGCTTGCCGCACCGTTTCCGCCTTCGGAAAAGTGAGCACGCCGCCAAACGCCAGGTGGAATCCCAGGTCCAGTGCTTGGCGCGCCTGGCGCTCATCGCCGGTAAAACAGTGCATGATGCCGGGGCCGCGCCAGTGCGCCCGCAGCGCCGCCAGAGTATCGTCCCAAGCCTCACGCGTATGGATCACCACCGGCTTCGCGGCTTGGTCAGCGATTTCGAGTTGCCTTTCGAAGACGGCGCGCTGCACCTCCCGTGGGGAGAAATCGTAGTGGTAATCGAGTCCGATCTCTCCGATGGCCAATACCTTCGGATGCTGCGCCAAATCCCGCAGACGCGGCCAACTTTCATCGGTAGCTTTCGCCGCATCGTGCGGATGCACTCCCACCGTCGCGTAGAAAAATGGGTACCGGTCGGCAAGCCGGATGGCAGCCTCCAGGTCCGGCGGTCCACTCCCGGTGCCGATGGCCATCATCGTTTCCACCCCCGCCGCCAGGGCCCGCTCAATCGCCTGCTCGCGGTCGCCCTCGAACTGCTCGTCATCCAAATGACAGTGGGTATCGGCCAGCCTCACTTGAGGCGCGCTCCCACGGGAATGTCTTCGAGGAATCCGGCGAGCACGGGTTTCCCGCCATCCACCGAAGCCGCGACGATCATCCCGTTCGAGGTGAGGCCTCGCAGTTTGCGCGGCTCGAGATTCGCCACGATCACCACTTTACGGTTGAGCAACTGCTCCGGCTTGTAAGCCACGGCGATCCCCGCCACGATGGTCCGCGGCTCCGGTTCGCCGATATCGACTTTCAGGTGCAGAAGCTTATTGGCTCCTTTCACCGGTTCCGCCGAAAGCACCAGGCCCACTCTCAGATCTACTTTGCCGAAATCGTCGATGGAGATTTTGGGCGATTCCGGCGCCGCTTCCGCCGCCGCTTCCAACTCTGGCTTCTTGCCGAGAAGCGCCGCCTGCTCGGCCGACACCTGGGCCTCCAGCTCGCGCATTTTCGTAATTGCGTCGTTCGCTTCGATGCGCGGAAACACTGCCGAGGGCTGCCCGATCCTCTGCCGCATCGGTAGCTGACCCCAGAAGAGGCTCGAGAATCGCACGGATTCAATCGGCTCCATCATCCCGAGCTGTTCCCAGATTTTCGGCGTCGATTCCGGCATCACTGGATAGAGCAGGGCGGTCGCGATGCGCAGAGCCTCCGCCGCGGTGTACAGCGTCTTATCCAGTTGCTCTTCGGCGTCCGGATCGCGCGCCAGCTTCCACGGCGCCTGCTGCACGATGAACTTGTCCACCGCCGAGATGAGCCCGGAAACCGCTTCGATTCCTTTGGAAAACTCAAAACGATCGAATGCCTTCTCGGTGGCTTCTATGGTCTGCCCAGCCAGCGCGGCGATCGCCTCGTCGGACCCCTGCGGCACCAGCCCGTCGCGATACTGCTGGATCATCGCCAGCGTGCGGCTGGCGAGATTGCCCAACCCGTTCGCCAGGTCGGAGTTGTAGCGGCCCACCAGCGCGTCGTAGCTGAAACTCCCGTCCTGTCCGAAAACCACCTCGCGCATCAGGAAATAGCGCAGCGCATCGGTGCCCATCACCCGGCGGATCGGCTCCGGACGGACGATGTTGCCGCGCGACTTACTCATCTTGCTTTCTTCAAACAGCAGCCACCCATGCGCGAAGATGCGTTTGGGAATCTCGATGCCCGCGCCCCACAGCATCGCGGGCCAGTAGATCGCATGGAAGCGCACGATCTCCTTGCCGATCAAGTGCAGGTCGGCAGGCCAAAGGTCTGTGCCTTCGACTGCGCTCAGGTAATCGGTGAGCGCATCGAACCACACATAGAAGACGTGCGGCGCCTCTCCGGCCACCGGGATACCCCATTTGACATTGGTGCGCGTGATGGAGAGATCCGTCAGACCTCCTTTCACGAACGAGATCACTTCGTTGCGGCGCGTCTCCGGCTGGATGAACTTCGGGTCGCTCTCATACAGATCGAGCAGCTTCTGCTGAAAGTCGGAGAGCTTGAAGAAGAAATTTTCCTCGGTGATGGTTTCGGTCGGCCGGCCGCAATCGGGGCATGGATCGCCTGGCTTGGCCTCATTCACATATAGGTTGTCGTAAATGCAATATTGCCCGGTGTACGACCCCTTATAGATGTAGCCGTTTTTCCGGCAGCGCTCGAACAGATCTTGCACGACCCGGGCGTGCTGCGGGCTTGTAGTGCGCTGGAAATAGTCGACCTGCAGTCCCATGAGCTGCCACTGCTTCTCGAACTCGGCCGCGATCACGTCACAGAATTCTTTGGGCGTCTTGCCCGCGCGTTCGGCGGCGCGCTCGACGTTTACGCCGTGCTCGTCCGAGCCGGTGGTCAGCACGGCCTCGTAGCCCTGCATGCGCTTGAAGCGCTTGATCATGTCGGCCACAATCGTGGTGTACGCGTGGCCGATGTGCGGCGTCGCGTTTACGTAGTAGATGGGAGTAGTCAGGTAGTACTTCATCGCTTTTGAGCCAGGTATGCGCCGGCTGCGGCCTCCAGAACTTTTCGCAGAGGCACGCCGGCGTCGCGTGCCACACGGCGGCAATCCTCGTATTCCGGCGCGTAAGTGCCTTCGCCCGAAACTTTCACGCGCACCTTGCCGTAGCCCGTCTCCACTTCGGTCCACGAGCGCGTCTGCACGCGCCGCTCCGCCCGGTAGATGCGCAGCCCGAGCGTGCCGGTCTCGGCGAACAGGGATTGCGCCAGACGCTCGCGATCTTCCGGCTTCGCGACGACGCGCAGCAGGTTGCCAGGGCGGCCCTTCTTCATGATGAGGGGCTGCAGTGTTACATCGAGCGCGCCCGATTCGAGCAGCCGCTCCGTCGCATACGCGACGACTTGCGGGTTCACGTCATCGAGATTGGTCTCGAGCACATCCACGGCGAGGGCTTCTTCCACGCCCACAGCTTCGCCCAAAACCACGCGCAGCACGTTGGCGTGTTCGGCGAAATCGTGGTCGCCCGCTCCATACCCGGTGGCGCGCAACTTCATCGGAGGAAGCACGCCGAAGCTGCGGGCGAGCGTCGCGGCCACGGCGGCTCCCGTCGGCGTAGTCAGCTCGATAGCAGGTCCGCGCGCGTATACCGGAGCGTTCTCGAGAAGCCGTGCCGTCGCGGGCGCGGGTACGGGCAACACTCCGTGCTCGGTTTTGACGGTACCGCTGCCAAGGTTCACCGGCGAACAGACCACCACATCCACGCGAAGCAGATCGAACGCGACCGCCGCGCCGACAATATCGGCGATGGAATCGGCGGCTCCGACTTCGTGGAAGTGCACTTTCTCGATAGGCACCTGGTGCACCTGTGCCTCCGTTTCGCCGAGCCTGGAAAACACAGCTTCGGAGTCGCGTTTGGCGCGCTCGGAGAGGTCCCCCTGCGCAATGATCTGGAGGATATGCGAGAGGTGCCGGTGCTTGCTGGTGTCCTCGGCGTTCACCTTGTATTTGGTTGCCGCAATACCGCGCCGCTTCACTTTTTCGAACGAAACTGTGACGCCGATCCCGAGCGAAGTAATGGCCGCGGCGATCGCGTCCTGGTCGGCGCCGGCATCGGCCAGCGCGCCAACCAGCATATCGCCGGAGATCCCCGAAAACGCGTCGAGATAACAAGTAAGCGGCACGACCTCTTCATTGTAGCGGCAGCGCCGTAATCCTCCCGCGTTGTCGAGCGAAAGTAGCGCCGGCATTTGTCGCCGGTGAAGCGCGAGCTGCAGCTGCCAAAGCGATAGCCCGCCCCCTTACCGCGCAAACTGTAAATAGGCGTAGATTACCGGCAGCGCGAATAACGTGCTGTCCACGCGATCGAGGAAACCCCCGTGGCCGGGCAGAATCGTGCCGCTATCCTTCACGTCGGCTCCGCGCTTCATCGCCGATTCCGCCAGATCGCCGAGTTGGCCGGCGGCGTTGGCCGCCAGCGTCAGCCCAACCGCTTGCGGAATGGGCACAGCGATGAACCGCACGGCATATGCTCCCGCGATGAGCACCGCCGCGGCCAGCGATCCCGCGGATCCCTCCCACGTCTTGTGTGGGCTGACCCGCGCCGCCAGTTTGTGGCGGCCGATCGTTCGACCGACGTAGTAGGCCCCGATATCCCCGGCCCAGTTCACCAGCAGAGCGTAGAGCAGCCAGTGCTTGTTTACCTCGCGCACCAGCAGCGCGCATTTCCAACAGCCAAAGACGTAAACGACCCCGATCACCAGCAGGGCCGCGCGCGGCAGCGATTTCGCCAGGTCCTCGGCCCGCATCGCCATAGTAAGCGCTACTAGCACAAGCCCCGTAATCAGCAGCCACGGCTCGCGCGTTAGCGCCAGCAGCATCAGGCCCGCCGCGTACCCAATGGGACCGGGCGCGCCAAAGTCATATCGGGCGGCGATGCTGTCGTATTCGTAATAGCAGATACACGCGATCACGGCCAGGGCCGCGGCGAATGCCCAGAAGTTCGCCCAGAGCACGAGGTAGATAACGATGGGGAAGAGGATGAGAGCGGTGGCAACCCGCTTCATGAGGTGCGCAGGGCTTCGATGAAGGCTTCGTCGCGTGGTTTGGAAATGCCCCGCAGGGTCTCCGCCGCGCGAGCCCCGGCGCTGAGTCCGCCGTACCGCCGGTCCCGCTTCTGATACGCCAGGACGGCCTGCAGCAGGTCCCGCCGTGTGAAATCCGGCCACAGCGTCTCGGTCACGTACAACTCCGCGTACGCGATCTGCCACAGGAGAAAGTTGCTGATGCGCATCTCACCCGAGGTGCGGATCAGCAGGTCGGGATCCGGCGAACAGGCCGTGTACAGATTTGCGGCGATCAGCTCTTCGTCGATCTTCAACGAGGCGAGGCTTCCTTCGACCCGCGCCACCTCCAGAATGGCGTTGACCGCATCGACGATCTCCGCGCGTCCGCCGTAGTTGATGGCGAGATTCACGATGAGGCCGCGATTGGCAGAGGTTTGTTCGACGGCCGAATCCAACTCGCGCCGCACCTGGCCAGGTAAGGCCTCAAGACGCCCGATCGCCTGCAGCCGGATATCGTTTTTCTGCAATTCCGGCAGCTCCTGACGAAGGTAATATCGCAGCAGCCGCCAGAGAGTCTCTACTTCGGCCCGCGGCCGCTTCCAGTTCTCCACCGAAAAGGCATAGAGCGTCAGGACCTTCACTCCGAGCCGCGCACAGGTCTCCACCGTGCTGCGCACCGGACCCACGCCGGCCTGATGTCCGGCGACTCGCGGCAGACGCCTGCGCCCCGCCCATCGGCCATTCCCATCCATGATGATTGCGATGTGAGCGGGCAGCCGGGCCGGATCGAGCGCCTGCGCCAAATCCCAGTCCTTATCTTCTGGCTGGAGGGAGTCCACTAAGGCCTGCATGAAGTAAAACTTTATGATACACCAACGACTTCGGAAGGTTCCCCATCGCGCGGGCGTTCTTTGCTTTCAGGTCGGAATCGAATTGCCGGGCAAAATCACCGGCGCCCGGTCTCTAAACTGCAACCACTTCCCGTGCGAGTTTCCGGAGCCGGCTCAGGCCGCTGGGCCGCGCCAAGGAAACGCTCGCCGGCCACGGCTCTTCGACGCTCATCATGGCGACGGCGCCGCCCAGCAGGGCGAGGTTCTTGGTGAAGTGGACCATATCGTTCATGCGCTGGTTGGGATCTTCGGCGCGCCAGAAATCGTGCATGAGCGGCGAGACTCCGGCCAGGAACCCAATCAGGGCGGCTGCGCCCAGCTTCGGCTTCACCCCGAGCAACAGGCTGGCGCCTCCCGCGATCAATAATGCGCCGCTCACCGGAACCGCCATGTGCGGCATCGGTACCTTCTTCGCCCCGGCATACTGCGCCAGACCCTGCCGGTTCCGGAAGTGATTGATCCCGTTATAGAGAAAGAACCCGCCGAACACGATCCGGCCGATCAGAAAGGGAATTTTCATGGTTGGTGGATTCCACCCGGTGCGGGTGGGTTGCGCTCCGGCGGTATGCAAAGGTATACGGCAGGACTGAACTCGCGGCAAGAGTGTGCGACGCCCGTCCAATCGTCCCGGTTCCGGGTGAACGGGCCGGGATACGCGGCGCATCGGAGGGACCGGGCTGGGTTTGACGATTACACGGCGTGAAAGTGATCAAGGCCATGCTGGAGGCGGGCGGGGGCGCATGTTCGCTTGGCGGGCAACGGCAAGGAAGCGTTCAGCTGGTTTTTTCAGGAGCCGTTCGACCTGGTCCTGATGGCGGAGGGAATTGGCGACGGCGGCCGACTTACGCCGTAGCGCGGAACGGTTCGGCGGCGGCCGCCAGCTTGACCAGAAATCGATGGGAGCTGATCCGCACGGCGGTCCGGCCACCGTCATTGCGCAGCACGAATCCGGTGGCCTGCAAATCGACGGGGTAAATGGCGGCGTAGCGAGCCGGCCAGTCGAAGTGCATTTCCAGATGCGCACCCACGGGTAGCGGGTGCCGGGTCTTGAATACGACTCCGTCCTTGCTTATGTCCCGGGTGACGCCAGTATTCCAGCGCTGCTGGCCGCCCTTTTCCGACAGACGATATCGCAGCGTCAGGCGAAGGTTGAAGCGTTTGCTACGGCGGCGATCGCCCGCAACTTTGTCCATGCGGTTCTCCTGGACCTCTTCCTGAATTTGCACAGGACGAGCAGCTCGATAAATGGTCTGATTGCCCGGCTAACGCTAGCAATTCGCTGGCCGTCATTGATAACAGGCAGATTACGTTTTCGCACGGACGGAAGAACACGAAGTTCTTACCTGCTACCAGCGAAAATCTGCCGGGTTGATTCAGCGCCTCACAAGCGCGGGGAGCCCATTCGGCGCGACCCACGTCTGGTACGATGAAAAATCCCCGACACTATGGCCTTGCGCTTCTATAACACGCTATCGCAGCAGCTGGAAGAGTTCGCGCCGGCCCGCGACAATACGGTCCGCATGTACACCTGCGGGCCCACCGTTTACGACTTCGCCCACATCGGCAATTTCCGCACCTTCACGTTTGTCGACATTCTGCGTAAGTGGTTGCGCACGTGTAACTTTCGGCTGGACCACGTCATGAACATCACGGATGTCGACGATAAGATCATCCGCAACGCGGTGGCGCAGCATAAGTCGCTCGAGGAGTACACTCAGACTTACACCGACAAGTTTCTGGAAGATTGCAAGACCTTAAGGCTGGAGCGGCCGGAGCGCCTCGTCCCAGCGACTAAACACATCGACGACATGGTCGACGCCATCCAGCGGCTCGGGGCGGAAAACCACACCTATGCCAGCGATGGCTCCGTCTATTTCCGCATCGCCACATTTCCCGAGTACGGCAAGCTGTCGCACAACGATTTCAGCGGCAACATCGCCGGCGCGCGCGTGGACGTTGACGAATACGAGAAGGCCGATGCCCGAGACTTTGCCCTCTGGAAGGCGCCCAAGGAGGGTGAGCCCTTCTGGGATACCCCGATCGGCCCGGGCCGCCCCGGGTGGCACATCGAGTGCTCCGTCATGGCGATCAAATACCTGGGTGAAACCTTGGATATTCACGCCGGTGGCGTGGACCTGATCTTCCCCCATCACGAAAACGAGATCGCGCAATCGGAGTCCCTCACGGGGAAGCAGTTTGCCCGGTTCTGGTTGCATGCCGAGTTCCTCATGGTGGAGGGGCAGAAGATGTCCAAGTCGCTGGGGAACTACTTCACCCTTCGAGACGTGATCGACCGCGGACACCAGCCGGAAGCAATTCGCTACTTGCTGGCTTCGGTTCCCTACCGCAAGTCGCTGAATTTCACGTTTGATGGGCTGAAGGCCGCGGCCACGGCGATTGACCGGCTCCGGAATTTCCGCCTTCGGCTCGACACCGATGCATACCCGGAGGGCCACAACGAAGCGCTGAGCGCTCGCACGGCGCAGGCCTGCAAGGGATTTACCGACAGCTTGAACGAGGACCTCAACACGGCGGAGGCGTTGGCGGCGATTTTTGAATATGTGCGCGATGCCAACAGCGCCATGGATTCGGGCGAGTTCCAGGCAGGCAACGTCCCCGCCGCGCGCGATCTGCTCCGCCTGTTCGATTCGGTGTTCGACGTTCTCGATCCGACCGTTTCGGCCGGTTACATCCTGGACTCGGAGGTAGAATCGCTGATCGCCGAGCGCACCGCCGCCAAGAAGGCCAGGAACTTCGCGCGCGCCGACCAAATCCGGGAGCAGCTGCTCGAGCAGGGCGTCATCCTGGAAGATACCAAGGGCGGCGTACGCTGGAAGAGGAAATAACCTTGAAACTCCATACCAAAGCGGTGCATGCGGGCGACCGCAAAAAGGCCGGGCCGCACATCCCCGTCACCACCCCGATCCACACCAGCAGCAGCTTCTTCTATGAGTCGATGGCGCAACTCGACCGCATCTTCGGGCGGGAAGAGGAGGGCTATTGCTATTCGCGCTATGACAATCCGTCGACGGCCGCTTTGGAAGAGCTGTTGACGGGTCTGGAGAACGGGCATGGCGCGCTTGCCTGCGCCTCCGGTATGGCCGCCATCCAGATGGCGGTGGTGACCGCGCTGGCCGATCGCCGGAAATCGGTGGTCGCCGCCAACGCTCTGTATGGCGCTACCGTGAGTCTGCTGATGAACGTGCTGGAGCCAACCGGAGTCGCGGTCCGTTTCGTGGATGTGTGCGATCTGGAAGCGCTGCGCGTCGCCGTGGCGGAGGCGCAGCCCGGTTGCATCATCACCGAGACGATCTCGAACCCACTGCTGCGGGTCGGGCAGATGGACCGGATTACCGAAATTGCGCGCGAGGCCGGGGCCGCTCTGGTCGTCGACAACACGTTTGCCACGCCGCTGCTGATGCGCCCGCTGGAACTCGGCGCAAATTTTACCGTCCATAGCCTCACCAAGTACCTGGCGGGCCACGGGGACGTGTTGGGTGGCGCGGTCGTTACCGATGCGCAGCACTTCGAGAGCCTGCGCAGCCTCTCACGCGCGATCGGGCCCGTGTTAGGCCCGTTCGAGAGCTACTTGACGATGCGCGGCATCAAGACCTTCCCTTTGCGGATGGAACGGCAATGCGCCAATGCGTGCCGGGTTGCCTCGTGGCTGGCGACACATCCGCGGGTGGAGCGTGTGTACTTCCCCGCGAACCCCGAGCATCCCGACGCCGCCACGGTGAAGCGTCTCTTCCCGCCGAACCTCTATGGCGCAATCGTGAGCTTTGAGCTGAAGGACGCGGGCAGGGAAGAGATCTTCCGCTTCATGGACGCATTGAAGCTGGTTGTCCGCGCGACTTCGCTGGGCGACGTTCACAGCATGATGCTCTACCCGGTGATGAGTTCGCACCGGGAGATCTCCCCGAAGCACCGCGAGCGCATGGGCATCCGCGACAGCTTGGTGCGCCTCTCGGTGGGCATCGAAGCGCCCGAAGACATCGTCGAGGATCTCGACCAGGCGCTGCAGGCGTAGCGCGCCGCAGGCGACGTTGAAACCTTGATCAGCCACGGCGACGCAATTCTAAAAGGCGTAAGATAAAACCGACGTTCAGTCCTTCAAGGGGTTGCGCCAGCGCAGCCTCGGGAAACGGGCGAAATCACTGTCCGTCGAGCAAAGCTCGGCTCCGTGTTCAATCGCGAGCGCGGCGAGGTGGGCGTCGGATGTCAGGTTCCCGCCAGTCCCGAAAGGTAATACGAGGTCACGCAATGTGCTCAGGTGGCGCGCCGTGGGTTCTACCGTGGTGACCGACGGCTGTTCCAGCCAGGCATTCACGACCTCAAATGCAGTAGCAACCTTCAGCGGATTCCGGAAAACTCCCGGCCGCGTGGTCAGTCGAAGGAACGCCAGCAGCACGGTCCAACTCAGACCGACCGTTTCCGTTCCTCCCAGAACGGTTTCCAGCCAGGATTTTGCTTGGCGATGCAGAGGAGCGTCTTCGTTGAGCGCGTAGATCAGCACATTCACATCGATCAGGATCACTTTTGCAGCGCCAGCTTTCGGCTCACTTCTTCATCGTCCATGCTCGCCGATGTTTCAAGAGCTTTGTCCCATCGAAAGTTCTGTTCTGACCCGAGGGAAAACGTCTTTTGCACAAACGGCCGTCTTCTTGGACGTGTGTGGGTCAACCCGGCTCGGATGGCGGAGTTGAGAGCATCCTTGAACGACACCCCGCGCTCTTTCATAGCGTTTCGAAGCAGGGCTTCGACGTCCGGCTCGAGCGTTACGGTTGTCCTCACAATCACATCATAGCATCAATTGTACTGCTGTCATGATGCGCAAGGCGGCTCCTCACTGGTACACCAGCGCGTTGAAAAACAGCTTGAACGCCAGGTAACTCTGGCCGCGGTATTGCGGGCGCATGCCGAACAGAATCACGTGGCCGGCGCCAAGGCGGGCGTCGACCAGGGCGGAGCGGCCGGCGATCACTGATTCGCCCTCGAGCCATCCGGATGCCAGCACGTCGGAGGCGGCGTACCGCGCCACCGTCGTCTCGCGGGTCTCCCAGGCGGGGCTGTTCTCGCTCCAGATGGCCAGATCGGCGGGAAGGCCGTAGGAAAGCGGATGGCGCGTATCGAGGTGCACGTTGAGCAACGATCCGGGCGAGTAGAAGTTGCTGGTTCCGGTGACGGTCTTCAGAGGTAATCCGAGGTGATCCACAGCGTAATCGGTGGCGCGATTCAGGAAGATGAGAGTGCCGCCCGCCGCTGCGAATTCCCGCAACGCTTCGGCGCCTTTCGCTTCCAGCCCGCCGGAGTATTCGGGCGGCATCGCGGTGCGGCCATAGCCGCTATCGATATCACTGGACGATTGGCTCGCAAAGACGAGAACGTCGAAATTCCGGCGCAGGCCTCCGGCTTGAATGTCGCGATTGCGCAAGGTCCGATACGCGAATCCGAACTGCTCGAAGAGCCAGCGCGTCCAGCCTTCATCGATCGCCGGAATCCAGGAGCGGTAGAGGCCGATCCGCGGCCGCGCCAGGGCTTTCCATCCGGCGCGCTCCGATAGAGAGAAGTCGCCGGAGGCAGGGTCGCGCCAGACCTGCCGGCCAGCCTGCCATGCGCGGTTCACCGCCAGCCAGGAATCCGTATCGGACGCGGGCAGCAGCGGTCCGCTTGCCGCCGCCTCGGCATGCCATTCTCCCGAAAAGGCGGTTGGCGTATCGAGCGGCTTGACTTCCACCCCCATCAACAGCGGCAGTGTATGGGCGGTTACGTCGTAAGGTTTCTTGGGCGGACCCCCGGGGTACAGGCGCTCTTCGGGATAGTGCTGCCGCTCCAGCAGCGCTTTGGCCCAGCCGCTGTACGGCTGCGCCATTGGGATCACCGCGGCGCCGTCCGCCGCCCGCCCGATCTCCACCATGCCGAAGCGCAGCGTCTCTAGCATCTTGCGTGTCGCGCCCGGATCCCGCTGCGCCGCCGGAACCAGAAAGCCCCATGGCTCGTTTCGCGCGACTTGTCTCTCCGCCACGCGGTAGAAATTTCGCAGCAATTCCTCGCGATGCAAGGCGGCGTTGTACAGGCAAGACTCCCAAGCGATCAACTGGTAATCGACGATGTCCCGCAACCGCCATGTGCCGCCCAGCCACGGCTGCAGGTAATTCCAGGAGCGCTCGCGCGGGTTGTAGCCGGGAGCGCTGTCGGCGATCTGCTCCGGCTTGATTTGCATGGGCGAGGCTAGCCGCGCGCTGGCCGATTCGGTCAGAATTCGCATGCCTCCATGAAATGCCTGATAGTGGCGCGAAGGGGTCCAGAAATCATAGATCGCGTGAATCACCACGCCCGTCTTCCCCGCGGCCGTGAGGTCGGAAGCCATGGCCGTGCCCATCATGTTCGTTTCCTGCATCAGGATCGGGTCGATGTTCGGTTCGGTCGGATCGAGCCACGGGGGTACGAACAGGCGGGACGCGTAGGGGCCCTGCTGGTGCACATCGTAGACGATCTCTGGATGCCAGACGTTGTGCAGTTTGGCGACGGTGAGTTGCGTTTCCACCTGCGTGAACATGTACCAGTCCCGGTTGTTATCATGACCGGTGTATTTGTGCCAGAGCTCGGGTGGATTGCCGCCCTCATACGGCGTGCCGAGTGTCTTGCGGTACCACTGGGTCACGATATCGAGGCCGTCGGGGTTCAACGAGGGAACGAGAATGAAAATCGTGTCCTTGAGGATTTCGCGGTGCTGTGGTGTATCTTCGGTCAGGAGGCGGTAGGCGTACTCCACCGCGGTGTGAGTGGAGGCGATCTCGTCTGCGTGGATGGAGCAGGTAACCAACACTACGGCCTTGCCCTCCGCAAACAGGTGTTCGGCATCGGCGGGACTGGTTTTGCGGGGATCCGCCAGCCGCCGCTGGATTTCGATGTACCGATCGAGGTGACTCAGTGTGTCTGGCTCGGCGATGATCGCGGCGATAAACGGCCGGCCTTCTGTGCTTTTTCCCAACTCCTCGACGCGGATGCGATCGCTGCTTCGGGCCAGCGCCTGAAAATAAGAGACGACCTTGTCCCAGTCGAGCACGGTGCGATCCGCGCCGATCACGTGGCCGAAGAAGGTGTCGGGAGCCGGGACCGAGGCGGCAGCGCACCACGCCGCGAACAGGATAAAGCCAAGCCGCGCGATGCCGCGGCGGTAGACGCGCATGCAACAATTCTAGTCCCCCGTTCAGAGGAGCGCTTCGAGGAACCGGTCGATGTCGTCCGGCGAGAGGTAAAAGTGCGGGGAAGTGCGGACCCACTCTCCGCGTGGCGCCGCGACAATCCCCTGCGACCGGAGGTGCCGGACGATATCGCCCGAGCGGTGTCCCGGCTTGCGGAAGCTGACAATACCAGCGCCCGTGGCCGGGGTGCGGGTTTCCAAAACCTCGTATCCCTTTGCTTGAACCCCCCGGTCGATGCGGTCCGCAAGGTTTTGGACAACCGGACTTATTTGTCCGACCTCGACTTCAAGCAAAAACTCAAATGCGGCCCGTAATCCAAAGCAACCAATCGTATTTAGTGTTCCGCACTCGTACCGGCCGGCATCCGGCCGTAGAGACATATCGCGCGAGCTGTGATCGGAGTAATCAGCCACGATGGTCCAGCCGAATTCGACGGGCTGGACGCGGTCCTGAAGCTTCTGACTTATGT
>CAYMHP010000077.1:0-19260 GCA_964390225.1 uncultured Solibacteraceae bacterium | reverse complement strand
GTTTCGGCTCTTCTCAATCAATAGAATGACCTTAGCAGCCGTCGAGTATGGCATGGAGCGCCTGATCCGCTTGTGCCAGAGTGCGGGACAGTTGGCCCAACCTGGTTGCGTGTTCTTCCCGCAGCTTCATGCTCTGCATTTGATCGATCGGATCGTGTTCGCTTTCGTTGACGGCTATCCCAGCCGTTTGTGCCTGTATCGCGCTCACGAGTTCGCGTCGTTTATTTTCGATGATTCGCTTGAAACTTGCTATCTGTACCTGCGTCACAATATTCTCCATTTACCCTGCTGGCGAGAACCCATCGCAAAGGTCCGCAGCCTCGAAATCCGGAACAACCCGCTATTAGCATTTCGGGTGCCACCTGCCAACGAATGCTTGCACTTCGTCATCACCGCCGCCAGCTCATAGTCAAGGTGCGACAAAACGAAATGGAATCAGCGTCAGCCTTTCTGAATCACCAAACTACGGCGATGACCGCCGATCTTCGGCTGTTGCTGTCATCAAGTGCCGAACTAAAGAACCGCGACTGTCGAGTGCGAAACGGAAGTCCTTCAGATCGAAAAAGGAGTGGTTTGGGTGCCGCTGTGCATCTGATCAGGTAGAACAGTAGGAGAACGATCATGAAGAAACCGTTTTGGGCATGGGTAACCGACCTCTGGTGCCGCCTGATGCATCCCGTCCCGATGTGGCCTGTGCATGGCCACTATCGTTGCCCCGCATGCTTCCGCCAATACACTGTTCCGTGGGAAGTCAGACCGCTTATAGTCACGGTGGATCGTATCAGCTCATCGGAGCATCCCCGAGTTGGTGCCGCCAGGATCGCCCGGCCGGCGGACTCCTGGTGATCTATACCGACTGCATCCACACTGAGGTAATTTGCACCATGTCCGACATTCGTGAGTTGGTGAAGAAACATCACGCTCATTACGAAGTATGGCCGTATTACCTTATTTTTGAGCAGGGGCACGGCACGCCTACAGCGACTACACATCGGATTCAGGTTGGTTTTGACATTGACGTTTACGCTGCGAGAACCGACAATGAGCTGCCGTTGGATTCCCCCCAGTACCAGCTGGGCTACGCCGAGCTACAGAAGCTCACGGAAGAAATTTCGCATCACGTAGACCAGTCCTGCTCGATCGAGATTGTTCCGTTCCTTTCGACGATCGTCTTGGACACCAAAAATGACTTGCGGTCCCAAGCTCTGCTGCGAATTAGAATTTGCCACTGGGGTGGTCTTGATCAACCGGCCGGCCCAGCGGAAGAACACGCGCTGCAGGAGATCGAAAGAGAACTTCAGGCGCGTGGAATCCGATTTGGGCAAACCGGCCTCGCTTGACTGAAACAGCCTCACGGCAGACGCGTGAACAGCAGGGGGACCGATTCGTTCAGGTTCTTGCGCCACACACTCCACACGTGGGCCCCTTCGGTCTCGCGATAGGTTAGCTTCACGCCCTTCACCTGCAACTCGCCGGCAAACTGCCGGTTCGCTTCATAAAGGAAGTCCTGCTTTCCACAGGACAACCAAAGGAGGCGAAGCCGGCTGTTCGTTCCCGACGGATCCGCCAGCACGGTCTTGAACACCTCGTCCGAGTTCATGAACTGGCGACCGATTGCGGAACTGTATCCCAAGATGTAGTGGAACAGATCCTGCCGGGTCAATCCGATGCTCAAAGCTTGCCCCCCACCCATGGAAAGTCCGGCAATAGCCCGATGGTCTGCGTCGGCGATCACTCGAAATCTCCGTTCGACAAGCGGAATGACGTCACCCAACAGATCTTTCGGGAAACGCTCTGAGTACATAGTGGTCTCACCCGGGACACGCACCAGAGGACCCACACCGGCCGCTTGGAGAGCGTGGCCTTGCGGCATTACCACCAACATGGGTTGCGCTTTGCCGTCGGCAATCCGATTATCGAGGATAATGTTGGCGCGGCCATTCATGACCCAGCCGTTCTGCGCCTCTCCGTTGCCGTGTAGCAGGTAGAGCACTGGATAGCGAGCGTTGTTTTCGTCGTAGCCCGGAGGCGTGTAGATCCACAGGAACCGGGTCACGCCGATCGCCTTCGATTCGTACATCAGGATCCGCACATCGCCATGGGGCACCGCGCGTGAGTCGTAAAATGCCGGCGTGGATCCGGGAACCTCGACAAAGCTCGCCATCGGGAAACCAGGCGGAACGGGCTTGATCGAGGGATTGGAAGGATCGGGCACCTCCACTCCTTGCACCCGGAAGTCGTAGCTCCAGATCTCCGGGGAAAGCGGACCGACAGTGATAGTCCAAACACCATCTTCGCCCTTCGCCATCCGTTGCGGTCCCTTGCCCAGAGTGATTTCACCGACCAGGTCGACCGCAGTGGCTTCCGGTGCACGAAGGCGTAGCGTGACCGTCCGATCCGCGTTCACCTCGGGAGAGCGAAGCGCATTGTAAGGCGTCGCGATGGGCCGGTTCCTATCGGGGTTTTCCCCGCCCCGCTGTGCGCCCGTCTGCGCAAGCAGCGTGGCCGAAGCTAGTAGTATGCTGGTCAGCAATCTCGAATCGATGGTTCCGCGCATCGCCGCCAGACCCTCCTTGCTAGCGGAACAACTGGGGCGCTAGCTCGTGAAGGTAATTCCTCCAATTCGCCCAGGTATGAGCACCCTCGCTCTCCCGGAAGCTTGCAGAAAATCCATGCCGATTCAGCATCTCCACAGTGGCCTTGCTGTTGGCGAGCAGGAAATCGCCGGAGCCGGTGCTGAACCAAATGGTCTTCAGCCCTTTCTTCAGCTTGGGATCATCGAGCACAGCCAAATGGCTCTTCTCCCAATCCGCCAGATTCCCGCCAAGAATACCTGAGCTAAACACGCCAATGGCTGAGAACTTCTCCAGACTGGCAAAGGCGATGTTCAACGTTTGACTGCCGCCCATCGACAATCCCGCAATGGCCCGGTGCGGGCGGTCGGTAATTGTCCGGTAGTGACTCTCGGTGTATGGCATGATGTCTCCGAGAAACTCCTTCGGAAAATCGATGAGTTCCCGTCGAATCGGCGGCGGCGATCCTGGAGTTGCTCCTCCGGCAAGGCTCGGCGGCGTCTGGTCGACGTGCCCGTTCGGCATGACGATGATCATCGGCACAGACTTTCCCTCGGCAATCAGATTGTCGAGAATGAAACCTGCTCGTCCCACCGCGCTCCAGGAATTGTCCGATTCATTGGCCCCATGCAGCAGGTACAGCACTGGATATTTCTGCTGGTTCGCTTCGTATCCGGGTGGCGTATAGATATGGAAGCGCCGGGTTTTGTTCAACACTTTGGAAAAGTACGTCACGACCGAAACTGCCCCGTGCGGCACGTCCTTCGTGTCCATGAATGCGGCGCCCGGGACATACAAAATGCTGCGGGTTATAACCTGCATTCGCTCCGTTTCGATGTTGCGGGGATCGGTCACGATCGCGCCATCCACCGCGAAGTTGTAGCGGTAAGCGCCGGCATCGAGCGGACCAAGAGTAGCCTGCCATACGCCGTCGGGACCTTTCGCCAGGCTTCCGCCGCCGGAAGGCACGCCGCTCGTTCGCTCCGCGCCTTCGAAAACCGCTCTGATCTGCCGCGCTTCGGGGGCGTAGAAGCGGAAAATGACGCGACGATCAGGCAGCACCTCCGGCGAGACGACGACCGGACCGTCCGGGCCGACTCTTCCCGGCGCGCCTCGATCCTGTGGGGCTTGCGCCCTTGCGCCTGGGTAGAAATTGAGCAGCAGCGAACAGACCATCAGCAGCCGGATTCCGTGCGGCCTGATCCGCTTCCGTTTTGAAACCTTCATGGACCTCCCCGTTTCTCCCTGTGAGCGACCGCCGCTACTGACGACCTCGAGACTCCGCCAGCAGATCCAGAATCCCGTTCACTATCGAGCTTTCCGCGCACCCGGGTTGCAGCCTCGAGGAAAGCACTTCGAATGTGTACATTCCATATGCGGCGTCATTGGGGATGTATCCGGACCGCGCCATCCCGTTGGTGAGCGTCGCCATCATCGTGCGGGCGTACGGTGATTCCTTTTTTAGTCGCTGCGCGATGAGGTTGAACACTTCGGCATTCACCGCGCCTATGGCGATATCGCCCACCCTGAGCAACCCCAGCCTGATTTCCACCGGCGCGGCCTCTTTGTACTTTCCAGGAAACCCCGCCCGTCCTGAATCGGTGCGCTCGCGGCCGGGGCAGCTAATCGTCTTTTGTGCCCCGTGGATCTCCACATTCGAATCTGTCCGCTCCATGCCTCGCATGACATGCATCACTTCTTCGCCCAGGAACTGGCCCATCGATTGGATCATCTGCTTCTGCTGGTTCATGAGCCTGATGACCGTGGGGTCAGTTTTATTCAGACCCTGGCCTCCGGGAGGCATTGAATTGCTGATGTCAATTCCGCGCTTGGCATAGTCCTTGATTCGGATGTCACGAAGATCGTAAGTCTGCTGGAAATAGATCGGGTTCTGATCACCGGCAGCGCCACTCGACCAAAGCGCAACGATTTTGTCGTCGAAGGAATCTTCGATGTACTTCGAAGTAGTGCCGGGAGCGTCTGCGCTGACCTTGTCCAGTTGGCCTACGGTGACTGCATGCATGGCATAGTTGTAATACACCGCGATCGGTTCACCGCTCTGTGTTTCGAACTTAATCACCGCGACCGTCTTGTCGGATGGGCCATCGTAGTTGGGACCTTCCCACCAACGCTTCGTCTTGGGGTCAATGATGTTGCGGTTGACGTTTATGTAGGAGACACCTGTCCCAAAGCCGATCCGGGCAGGCGCCAGCCGGTGTTTGGCCAGTTTGACGGACTCGACAATTTGGTGCGCATAATCGGGACGCTGCTCGATCGGCGCACTGTGAGTGTGAGTAGCCGTCAGCAAGACGTTGGTAGCGGGTATTCCCAATTCTTTTTCAACCTCTTGAGTAACGGTCCGCCAAATCGGATCGGGAATAGCGCCGGCGTCGACTGCGATGAGAGCCGCACTGGTCGTTCCGCTTTCCAGGACAATCGCTCTGGCATAGAGGTGGTCGAGGATGCCGTCGTAATCTTTCGGAAGTTCACTCTCGGAAGGCGTCACGTCCACCTTCGCGGCTCCGGCTTTCAGGGGAGAAGACCGAAGAGGCTGGGCCGCGCCACTGAACGGAATCCCGACTGCCAGGATCGCAAAAGCTCGGAAATAAAATAGTCTCATCCTCGTTCTCCGGACCAAGGCGGTGTTGGGTAGCATCGCAGTGTCCTCATTACCTAAATATATTGAGATTGAAAGCGTTCGCCATCGCCTGATTGCCCTTGTCGTTGGGATGGATATGGTCGCCCGGGTCGAACTCCGCCTTCAAGCGGACGGGCCGTTCGGAATCGCGAGCCACGGCGTCGAAATCCACCACCTCGTCGAAGTGCCCCTTGGCGCGAATCCAGCGATTCACCGTCTGCCGGATTTCTTCCCCGCGCTCCGATGCGGTCGGCACACCTTCCTCCGGCATGATCGTCGCGCCGATCACCTTTATCCCGTGCGCATGACAGCGTGCGATGATCTGCCGGTATCCCCAGATCAGCTCATCGGCAGTGAGCGCATCCGGGCCATCCGCCCGGCCGCGCAGGTTAATGTCATTGATTCCTTCGAGCAGAATTACCCACTTCACTCCAGAATGAGCCAAGACATCGCGATCGAGGCGCGCCAGCGCGCTGACGCCTGCGCCATCGCGCAGCACCTGATTTCCCGATATGCCTTGATTGATCGCCGCAACCTGGCGGGTGGATTTGTTCCCGTTCAGCCGCTTCGCCAGAAGAGCGGGCCAGGCACGATTGGCGTCGCGCGTGGTGGCGAAGCCGTCTGTGATGGAATCGCCTAATGCGACGACGGTGAAGGCATCCGCCGGCGCGACCACATCGATGCTGGCCAGCCAAGCATAGGCGAACATGGTCACTGGGTCGGCAAGGGATCGAGCGCCGGGCATATCGCCTTTGGAGATATACGCGGTATGAAGCCCTAATGTGTGGCTGGTGGGGCGGCCAGTATCATGCGGAAGGTACAGCGACACGGCAAGATCGGATAGAGGAGCCACGTCCAGATCCACCGGGTCACTCACCGCCAGCACACCGGGCGGAATCGTAAACGCTCGACTACCCCCAAAAGTCAACACGCGATCGCTTCCCTCGGCGATTCCGCCATCGCCTTTGTGCAGCGCAAGGTGAGCGGCGCCAATTTCGAGCGGCGGCGCCCCCTGTGTGTTCGATAGGGCAACGCGAAAGCGATGGCCACCCAAACTGACGCGCGCTATCATGCGCACCGTCTGATCCGCAAAACTCGCCGGCAGGTTCGATGCCTCGGGTCCGCGGCCCTGTGGCGGGGGGAAAGGCCGGCCGAGGAAGATAGTGGGCGCCAACTGCTGAGCCGTAGCCCAGGTAGTGACCCAGTGTTCATTGTTCGCCGATGGACTGTGTGCCGTTGCCAGGGCAGCGGCACAGAGCGTGTTTAGAAGAACTGCTTTGAGGTTGATCCGCACCCCCCGCATCTCTTGAAGTCGATCACAACCTTATCACCGCGTTCCTGTGGCTGCCACAAAGAGCGGCAAAATGGCCCCCACGAGGGGGTCCGCTGGAATGACACCCTGCGTCTCAAACAACAAGAATGGAGCCTACATGGACTCTGCCTTTCGTTTCCCGTCGGGGTTACTCCAGGGCCTTGCCGATAGCCGCGGCCAGGATCTGGGCCATCACCTTATAACCTTCCGCATTGGGGTGCAGACCGTCGGCGGAATAACCATCTTTGAGCCAGCCCTTTTCATCCACAAACGCCGTGAAATAGTCGGCATACCCGGCGTGTACGCGTGCTGCATAGTCCTTGAGCCACGCATTCAGCTTCAGGATGTCGGCAGGAGGATGCCCCTCGGTCATCTTGATCCTGGGAAACGGCCCGACGCCGGGGCCGGGGCCGGCGACTGGGCGCTGCTCTTGCGAGCTTCGTTCGCTCTGTTGCCTTAAAAAAGGATAGTCGCTGACCGGCAGCAGCGAACATACGATGACCTTGATCCCATGACCTTGCGCCAGCTCGGTCATCGCCATGATGTTCTGCTCGATCATCTCCGCCGTCGACGGCCCCGTGTTGCGTGAAACATCGTTGATGCCGGCCAGCAGAACCATCGCCGCGGGCTTCAGATCGATGACGTCTGGGTAAATGCGAACCAGCATTTGCGGCGTCGTCTGTCCGCTGATACCGCGATTCACATAAGGCATGCCGGGGAAGTATTCGTCGAGCTTCCAGAAATCGGTAATGGAGTCGCCCATGAAGACGACCCGTTTTGGGTCGGCCGGCTGTTTCTTTAGCTCCTGGTTCGCCTGGTGATAGCGGCCTAGTTGATTCCAGTCCTGAAGTTGATCGGCCAGGCTTTTTGCAGTGATGGTGAGACAGCAGTTGGATCGTGGGGGCTTGAATTCGTCAGCTAGTTGGCCGTGGGCGCTACTGCCGAACAGCAGAGCGCCCAGCGCCACTGGGAGCATGTCGAGCAAACGCCGCATGTTGAAGCTCACTCCACTCAAAAATCCAGCCTCGCTCCGAACTGAATTGCGCGGGGCTGGTTCTGCTGGGCAGTCACCAGACCAAACAGTGAGCTGCCCACCTGGTTATTAGGCGCTGCGAAGCGCGGATGGTTGAACGTGTTGTAGAACTCCGCCGTAAACCGCAGCTTCAGGGACTCCCAAATCGGGACGTCTCTGGCAACGGAGAAGTCCCAGTTGTTGATCCAATCCGTGCGAACGTCGGAATTGACGCGGGGAGCGTTGCCGAACCGCATGGCGTTTGGATTCACCGCAGTGAAGCAGTTGGTGTTGAACCATCCGTGGTCTACGCGGTATTCCCGGGAGCCGGACGTTCCCGTATCGCAGCCGGATACCTCATCCGGCCGCATGAACACGCCTTGCGCGCCGAAGTATCCCCCGCCGCCCCCGAGCTGGCTCAGGGCTGTGCCGGCACGGACCTGATACATGCCGAGCGGAACCCCGCTGCGGAACGTGGTAATCCCATTGACGCGCCAATTGGACACGAGCGCTTTAGTAATCCCGGTTGCGCTGCTCAGGAAAGCGCGGCCTCTACCGAACGGCAAATCGAGGGCATATCCAATCGACAGGTTGTGCGGAATATCGTACTCACTCCGCGAGTACTCCTGCTCGAGGTGGTTATTGTTCTGCACCATGCCGCCGAAAATAAATCCCTCATCGAGGAACGAGGTGATGCTGTCGGTGTTCGAGCTTAATCTCGACCATGTATACGCCACCGTCACCAGCCCGCTATTGCCAAACCGCTTCAGAAACGACGCCTGGACGGAGTGATAGTTGGACCGGCCGCGGTACGGATCGAGCGCAAGGACACGATCGTACTGCGGATAGGGGCGGAGAAGCATCCCGGCAGCTACCGTGGGCTGGGACATGATCGTTCCCGGGTTGGTGATGATCCCATAGAACGGATTCGCGACCTGAGCCAGCAACGCCGCCGAGCCCATGGAGAAGTACTGGTCCGGGATCTGGTTGAGATTAATGTTCGATACTGTCGCGAAGCCCTGCAACAAGAGATTTTCGCCGTGCGATCCTGCATAGGCGACCGACACTGAGGAGTCTTTGCCGAGTTGCCGTTCCACCGCGGCGTTCCATTGCTGCACATAAGGAGGGAAACGGCCGGGATCTTTCGCTATGATCAACTTGCCGTAAAAGAACGAGGGATCCACGTTCCTCCGCGGCGGCTGATTGATGCCGTACGGAAATGGATTGTCCACGGTGGCGAGGATCGAATCGGGGCTGCCGGTCTGCACGCGGAATGTATTACTGACTTGCGTCGAGGCAGCGTTGATGGGGGAAAGGTTCGGTCCGTCCTGAGCCAATGTCGTGGGCGGATAGGAAATGCCGTAGGCTCCGCGCACAACCATTTTGTCGGTCAGGCGGTAGGCCGCGCCCGCCCGTGGCGAAAACAGCCTCCAGTGCAAAACATCTTCCCGGTCCGACTTCCATCCCTTACTGCCGACCAGGGGCACATCTCCATAGAGCTGCTGCGTCTTCCCCGTCACCGGGTTCTGGAACGAGCCCAGCGGGCTGGACGCATCGGGCTGCAACACCGTGTCCCAATCGCGCGCCTCCGAAAATACACCTGGTTGATCCCAGCGCACGCCGAATGTAAGGGTCAGCCTTTTGGTCGCCTGGAAGGTATCCTCGGCGAAGAAGCCGTAGGCGTTGAGGTATGCCCGGGAGCCGCCGATGTAGGAGTTGCTCGTACTATACGGAGTCCCGAGCAGGGCCGCGGCTGTGGCGCTCCCGCCCTGGTTCGATGCATTCGCAGTAGCGACAGGATCAAACGTCAGGGTCAGTCCGCCGTTCTCCGGATCGGAAATCCATTGCACGTGACGCCCCATGGCTCCGAACTTCAACTGGTGGCGCCCCACCGTTTTGGCAAGGCTGGCGGAGAGGTTGTAGATGTTCTGGTGCCAGTAAAGCTGGGAACCAATCCCATTCGTGTTGCTGAGCGCTGCTGCGCCGAGCGCCCCGTTGAAGCTCATAGCCGGCCAGTTGGCTGGCGACGCCAGTTGCCCGGCCAAGCCGGCCCAACCGGGCCCGAACTGCGAGAGATTCACACCTTCACTGTCGGGAAACTCGAGCTCAAACACCCGAAGGTACGACAGCCGCACGTCCAAAATGGTGGTCGGGTTAAACACATGGGTGTCGCCCAGAATCGCTTCCTTGGTACGAATCCCGGTGGAACCTTGACCCTGGGTATGGGTTCCCCAAGCGTCGTACGGGTTGCTCTCCGCCTTCCACTGGCCGTACCGGGCGAACATCATATTGCTCTCGGAAAAGTGGTGATCCACGCGCGGGTTCAACTGCCAGTTCTTCCCGCCGGTAGCCTCGTTGACCACAAAGTTGTTTGCAATTCCCGGACGATTGGGCGCCGGGAACTCCTGCTTGAACAGCTTGAGCGCGGTCTGGTTCAGACGCGAGGGGCAGATTACGTTGAGCTTGCCGCCGCACTCAAATTGTGGCGATCCCGTCTGGCTCTGGTCGTAAATCGGCGCGAGACCCGGGGCCGAGAAGTCGCCTGCCAGCATGGCTGCCGTGGGTACCGTGCTCTGTACGAACGTCGCGCTGTGGATTTCTTCGCGCTCATAGCCGAAGAAGAAGAACGTCTTGTCCTTCCGGACGGGGCCTCCGAATGTGCCGCCAAACTGGTTCTGCACCAGGTGGGGACGATCGGTTCCGGACCGGTTCGCGAAGTAATCGTTCGCATTCAAATGCCTATTGCGGAAGTACTCGTACCCCGAGCCATGGAACGCGTTGCTACCGGACTTGGTGGTGAGGTTGATCACGCCGCCCGCATAATTGCCGTACTCGGCGGGGACATTGTTCGTGACAACCTTAAACTCCTCCACCACGTCTTGCGCCGGAACATAGCTATTGAGATTATTGGCCGGCGCGTTCGAGGGGACGCCATCCACGTAGAACTGGCTTTGATTGCCGAAACCCCCGCCGATCGCGTAATTGCCGAAACCGATGGCGTTCGTTCTGGCTCCTTGCGCCTGGTTGGACACCGCGTTGCCGTAGGTTCCGCCCTGGGCGACCACGCCCGGCACCAGTGTGAGCAGATTGTTGATATTGCGGCCGCTCAACGGGATGCTCTGGATGGCGGCCTGGGGAACCACTTTACCCAGGGACGCACTGTCGGTCTGGATCAGCGGCACCTCTCCAGTCACTTCCACGGATTGGCTCACATCCCCAATCTGGAGCGTGAAATCCAGGCGCGAAGTGACGTCCACCTGAACTTCTACACTGCTGCGGACAAATTGCTTAAACCCGGTCTGCTGGACCTCCACGCGATATTGTCCGGGCGGCAGGTTCGGAAATGAGTACGTACCCGCAGCACTCGTCGAACCGGTGCGGACTTCATTCGTGCCGAGTGAAGTCACCTTGACATCCGCTCCTGGAACGGCGCCGCCGCTCGCGTCGGTTACGGTTCCGACGATCGCGCCGTAGATCACTTGGGCACGCACCGGAGCACAAATGATCGCGGTCAGCGCAACAACCATGACAGACGCGACGGCGAGCGCCGTCAGCCCGCGTGCAGTCAGAAGACGGGACCCACGTTCCGTATACCACGCCATAGGGACCTCCTAGCCAGCGAGGCTTCAACTTGTATTTACAAATTGGCGAAACCAGACTCTAAGATCTGATGCAGTGGAAATATATCGCTGCGCACAATCGTTGTCAATGAAAATTTGATTGCGATCGATCGGAGAAACCTGTATTATCAGGCTGTGCCTGCCGAGATTTCGCCCCCAAAACACGAGATGGTTCGCCGAACCCTCGCCGACGCAATTGCTTCCGGACAGTACGAGCCGGGCCAGCGACTCCCGAGCGAGTCGGAACTCGTCAAAACCTTTAAGGCATCGCGGCCAACCGTAAACCGTGCGCTGCGGGAACTGCAATTAACCGGGCTGATTGAGAGACGGGCGGGGTCGGGCAGCTATGTGCGCGCGGATTCGACTACTCGCGGCTACACTTTTGGACTCTTAATCCCGGAGTTGGGCCGAACGGAAATTTTTGAGCCGATCTGCCGGGGAATGGCCGAGGCCAAGCACGGAAGCCACCATGTGCTGCTCTGGGGGAGTTCGCTGGGGGACCAGGCAAACCTGGAACATCAGGCCTCGCAGGCCTGCCGCCTACTCGTTGCCAAGAAAGTGTCCGGGGTGTTCTTCGCTCCGCTCGAGCTCACGCCGCAGAAGGACACTATCAATCGGAGAATTGCCGACGTCTTCGACAACGCTGGAATCCCTGTCGTCCTGCTTGATCGCGACCTGGTTCCGTACCCCGAAAGGAGCCGGTACGACCTGGTGGGAATCGACAACCGCAGGGCTGGATATACGATTACATCGCACCTGCTGCGATGCGGGTGCTCTCGTGTCACTTTTCTTGGCCGCCCGGGTTCGGCGCCAACCGTGGATGCGCGAATCGCCGGCTACCGCGAGGCGCTCGCGCATGCAGGCAATGTGGAACCCCACGTCTGCCGGATCGAACCCGATGATGCGGACCAGATTAAGAAGATACTGGACAGTTGGCGACCAGAGGGTTTCGTCTGCGGCAACGACTACACAGCCGCGAAACTCCTGAAGACTCTCAATGATCTGGGAAAAAGCGTGCCCGAGGAAATCCGCTTGGCCGGCATCGACGATGTGAAGTATGCCAATCTGCTTTCGGTCCCGCTTACTACCATTCATCAACCTTGCGCCGATATGGGTGCGATCGCGGTGAGCACGATGTTGGACAGGCTCTTGCATCCGAAATTCCCAGCACGGGATATTCTCCTCAATTTTCATTTGGTCATCCGTGAGTCGTGCGGCGCGCGCAAAAAGGGATTGACAGTGGGTGCCTGACGGCCGATACTGACTTGCGTGGTATGTATTGTGACCGGTAACGAAAACCTGTATTTACAGAATGGGCGAGAAAACCGGTCCGTCGTGGTTCTCGGTGAAGTCCTCTGGGACCTGTTTGAAAATTCTAGGCGGCTCGGTGGAGCGCCTTTGAACTTCGCTGCCCATGTCCAGAGGCTCGGATGCAATCCTTCGGTAATCAGTGGTGTTGGGCTCGATTCCCTCGGTGAAGAAGCCGCCGCGGCTATCGCCGCATTGGGCCTCGACACCACGTTTTTGCAGAAAACGGCCCGATATCCTACCGGCACTGCGCGAGTTCAGTTGGGGCCAGGGGATCGGACGCGTTTCGTGATTGATCGGCCCGCGGCTTACGACGCTATCCAGATTTCGGACAGGGAAGCGGAACAGCTCATCCGGCTGGCGCCTTCCTGGCTGTACTACGGAACCCTGTTTGCTTCAACTCCAGAGGGTGAGGCCGTTCTCTGTCAACTGTTACAGGCGCTCCCGGCTGCGGCCCGTTTCTATGACTTGAACCTCCGTCCCGGCTGCTACTCCGCGCTGCTCGTCAAACAGTTACTCGCGCATGCAAATGTGCTCAAGCTCAACGAAGAAGAGTTGCATTCCGTCCACGAGTTTACCGGGCTGCCTTTAAGCTTCGAGGCCTTTTGCCGGGAGGGATCGAAACGATATGGCTGGAGAGCCGTTTGCGTGACCTTAGGCGCGCGCGGTTGCGCCATGCTTGCCTGCGGAGCGTACGTACAAGCAGATGGGTACAAAGTCGCAGTGGTCGATTCCGTTGGCGCCGGAGACGCGTTTGCTGCCGCATTCCTGCACGGGTTAATCCGTCAGTGGCCGGTTGCGAAGATCGCCGCATTCGCGAATCGCGTGGGCGCCCTGGTCGCAAGCCGGCACGGCGCTATTCCAGAATGGTCTCCCGAAGAGGCAGTTTCCCCTTGAAACGCTTCGATGACTGCCACCGCTGAAGGCATCTTGTGGGCACAATTGCAACCGGAAGAACGGCTGCTCGCTTTCTCAACTTACCTGCTGCGTAGCTCACAATTCGCACCGTTATGGCCATGAAGAACCAGGTCCAACTCATCGCTTATGTCGATCGCTTCTCGGGCGGTGGCTTTCGCGAACTTCAGGCGCTACTTGACGGTCCATTCGCCGGATTGTTTGGCGGTATCCACGTGTTGCCTTTCTTCTGGCCAATCGACGGCGCCGACGCGGGGTTCGATCCCATCGACCACGCCAAGGTCGACCCCCGGCTTGGTTCATGGGACGACGTGCGCGCGCTCGGCGAGCGACCGGAAATCATGGCCGACCTGATCGTCAATCATATTTCCAGCCGGTCTCCACAGTACCTCGATTTTTGCGAACGGGGCGAGGAGTCTCCGTACTCAGGCATGTTTCTGACCTTCGGCCGCGTTTTCCCGAACGGCGCACATGAGTCGGATCTCCTCCGGATATACCGGCCGCGGCCCGGGCTCCCGTTCACGAAATCGCGCCTCGCTGACGGGACCGAACACCTGTTTTGGACTACGTTCACCTCCGAGCAGATTGACATCGATGTTCGTGATGCCGCCGCGACTCGTTACCTGGACCGGATTCTGGAGCAGTTTCAGGCCGCCGGCATCCGCTGCATTCGGTTGGATGCCGCTGGATACGCGATCAAAAAGCCCTGCACGAGCTGTTTCATGATCCCCGAGACGTTCGAGTTCATTTCCGAGTTCAAGGCTCAGGCTCACACGCTCGGGATTGAGGTGCTGGTGGAAATCCACAGTCATTACGAGGAGCAGATCGAGATCGCCCGGCAGGTGGACTGGGTCTATGACTTCGCCCTTCCACCCTTGGTCCTGCACGCGATGTATACGGGCGATACCCGTCCGTTGAAGCACTGGCTCGAAATTAGCCCCCGGAATGCCGTTACCGTGCTGGACACGCACGACGGAATCGGAGTCCTCGATGTTGGACAGAGGCGGAACGGCTCAAATACACGGCCGGGTTTGCTCTCTCCGGAGCAAATCGACCATCTGGTGGAAACCATTCATGACCGGACTGCGGGGGGAAGCCGGCAAGCTACTGGAGTAGCCGCCAGTAATCTTGACCTTTACCAGGTGAATTGCACGTTTTACGACGCTCTGGGGCGGCGAGACGATGAGTACTTGATTGCTCGCGCCCTTCAATTCTTTGCCCCAGGCATTCCGCAGGTCTACTACGTTGGACTCCTGGCGGGAACGAATGATCTGGATCTCCTGCGCCGGACCGGTGTCGGACGGGACATCAATCGTCATTACTATACACGCGCCGAAGTGGAAGAGCGGCTAACGATGCCCGTGGTGCAGTCACTTTTGGATCTGACGCGTTTCCGCAATGTTCATCCCGCTTTCGCGGGTGAGTTTCGATTGCACAGTTCAGGCGATCGCTCCATTGTAATGGAATGGAGCAAGCTCCCACATTGGGCTCGACTGGACGTCGACCTCGCGGAACGGAGCGCAGTCATTTTGTATTCCGATACCGCCGGCGAGCAGAAGATGACGATCGCTCCC
Organism: uncultured Solibacteraceae bacterium; assembly: GCA_964390225.1. Taxonomy (GTDB): domain Bacteria; phylum Acidobacteriota; class Terriglobia; order Bryobacterales; family Bryobacteraceae; genus PSRJ01. Next base: position 4,308 of record CAYMHP010000077.1, on the reverse strand, counting down.
CGCAGCGTTGGAGAAGTGAATCGATGATACGGCAAGTGCTGGAGCATCGGAAGCAAAGCATGGCAGCGATCAAAGCACTGACCTTCGTCATGTTTATGATGTTTGCCATGACGACGGACTCCGTCGGACTGATCATTCCGGAGATCATCAAGAGCTTTCGGCTCAGCATGACGGCCGCTGGGACGTTTCAATACGCCACCATGGCCGGAATCGCCCTGGCGGGATTCTTCCTGGGACACCTCGCCGACACATGGGGACGCAAACCTACCATTGTTATAGGCCTAACGCTCTTTGCTGTCTCGTCGTACCTGTTTGCAGCCGGAAACTCGTTCTGGTACTTCTCGATTCTCCTTGGAGTCTCGGGAATCGGCATCGGCGTGTTTAAGACCGGTGCCCTGGCCCTCATCGGAGATTTGGCCAAATCGACGAAGGAGCATACGTCCCTCATGAACACGGTCGAGGGCTTCTTCGGGGTAGGCTCCATCATCGGACCCGCCGTTCTTGCCCGCCTTTTGGCGACAGGCGCCTCGTGGAAAGGACTATACCTTTTGGCTGGCACAATCTGTGTCCTGCTGATCTTGACCTCTCTTCGAGCCCAATACCCGCATACGATGAAAGCCAGCCAGGAAAGCATGGACCTGAAGCATACGGCCGCCGCGATGAGAGACGCGCACGCGTTGGCGTTTTCAATCGGCGCGTTTCTATACGTGGCAACCGAAGCGGCCGTTTACGTATGGATGCCTACCTTGCTCGCCGGGTATCACGGTTCTGACGCCGTGCTTGCCGCTTACAGCATCTCGATTTTCTTTGTCCTCCGTGCAGCCGGACGCTTCATGGGCGCCTGGATGCTGGAACGTCTCTACTGGACAAAAGTGTTGGCGATTTTCAGCGGTGTGATCCTTGTCTGTTTTATCGGCGCGGTGGTCGGCGGTGCGCGTGTGGCCGTCTATCTGTTGCCCGGTTCCGGCCTCTTCATGTCGGTCATTTATCCCAGCCTCAATTCCAAGGGGATTAGCTGCTTCCCAAAATCGGAGCACGGCGCTGTCGCCGGAGTGATTCTCTTCTTCACGTGCCTTTCTGCCGTTGTGGGGCCGCTGGCGATGGGTGCGGTCAGTGATGCAATGGGCGACCCGAAGTACGGGTTCATTCTGGCAACGGGCTTCGCAGGCTTGCTTTTCGCCGGATTGCTGCTCAACTGGGTCCTCGACCCGACCCGCGATCTTTTGAACCGCCTGGACGAGACGGAATACAGCTAGCCGCAAGGCTCCGCGAGCACCTGCTCCAGCGCGCGCTTGCCGAGCCATAACTGATCGAGGTGGGCCAACCACGACGCCAAACCGCCTTGACGAGAGGTCTCGTCATAACGATGACCGAGGCCACTCGACCCGAGGGTCCGCCCTGTCGGATTTCGTGCAGCAACTGTCGACCATTCGTCTCTTCCAAAAATCCCCCTAGGACTGGTCCGTAACGCGACCATAGTAAAAATGCCCTCCGCTACCCGGCCGCGGCTGCCGTAAGACCGGCAGGACTGCCGAAAAACGGGCAGAACCTAAGAAAACCGCGAGCGATTTCTCGCGGCTGCGAACGCAAAGTGATGATTCCATGGACTCCCGGATGGCATGCCGCATGCGTTTATTCGTCGCGTAAGACGTTCGAGAGAGTACAGCCAATTATGAATCGAGCCTGACTGCAGGGACCGGGAGGGAGATACACAGTGCAAATGAATTTTCCGATTGGGGTTGGGTTGCTGTTCGTGACCGGTCGCGAGCCGGAAGTATTTCCGGGCGAAAGTGTCGCTCGCATGTGCGATGGGAATGGCGAAGCAGCCTGTTTATTGATTGAGGTGAAGTGAATGGCGGACACAAGTGTCTTGGACAAAGGAACCGAGTCCGTTTCTAAACCGGTGAGGAGAAGGCCGAGACGCCGCTGGGCCCGCATCCTCCTGCCTGTCGCCTTACTCTTTGTGCTGGCGGCAGGCGGATATGAGTTGTGGAAATACTTTGGTGCTTATGAATCCACCGATGACGCTCAGATCGACGGGCATATCGATGCCATCAGCGCACGCATCAGCGGGCATTTACAGGCGGTCCCCGTAGAGGATGCTCAGTTCGTCAAGGTTGGAGATACCCTCGCGAGGATCGACCCACGCGATTATGAAGTGGCCGTCGCCCAAGCCGAGGCGAATCTGGCCGACGCCGAAGCCGCTCTGCAAAGCTCCCGCACGAATGTGCCGATCGTCTCTACCAATACGGCCAGCACGCTGGAGACGGCCAGATCGTCCCGCGCCGATGCCGAGGCCGGCCTTGCCGCCGCCGAACGGCAGTTAGACGCGACGCGAGCGCAATTGGAAACGGCGCAGGCTCAGGTGAATGTGGCGGAGGCGAACTACAAAAAGAATGCGGACGACGTGGAGCGCTACCGGCAACTTGTCGCCAAGGAGGAGATCCCGCAGCAGCAATACGATCAGGCGGTGCAGGCCGCAGCCGCCGCCAAGGCCACTATAGCCGCCCAGAGCGCGTCCGTGAACGCGGCGCGCCACAACGTAAACGCGGCGGAGGCAGCGGTCAAGCAGGCACAAACCAGAATTACGCAGGCAGACGCCTCCATTCAGGCCGCATCGACGCGGCCGCAGCAAATTGCACAGAGCCAGGCCAATGCGAAATCGGCTCAGGCGAAAGTAGCGGAACAAAGAGCGGTGCTCGATCAAGCCCGGCTGAACCTGAGCTACACACTCATCACCGCTCCGGCCACGGGAATCATCGGGAAGAAAACTGCGGAGATCGGCGAGAACGTATCGCCCGGCGAAAGCCTCATGGCGGTGGTTTCTCTGGATGACATTTGGGTCACCGCCAACTTCAAAGAGACACAACTGAAACGGATGAAACCCGGGCAGAAGGTGGTATTCAGCGTCGATGCCTACGGCCGCGAATACCACGGTCATGTAACCGGCATCGGAGGCGCAAGCGGGTCGCGTTTTAGCTTACTTCCGCCGGAAAACGCCACGGGAAATTACGTCAAGGTTGTCCAGCGCATTCCAGTTCGTATCGATCTCGACCCGGGAGAAAACAAGGACCACCTCCTCCGCCCCGGGATGTCGGTGGATCCGAAGGTGTACCTGAACCAGTAACCACCCGACGATATGGCCGACTCTCCAGATCTGACAATCGCTTCGCCGCCGACCGAGCCATGGACTCCAAGGTTCAACCCTTGGCTCATCGCGGTGGTGGTTGCCATGGCCGCGTTCATGGAAGTGCTCGACACCAGCATCGCCAATGTCGCCCTCCCGCACATGGCCGGTAACCTGGGGGCCAGCAACGACGAAAGCACCTGGGTGCTCACCTCATACCTGGTGTCGAACGCGATCATTCTTCCCATTAGCGGTTGGCTCGCAGGTCTGTTCGGCCGTAAACGCTTCTTCCTGCTCTGCATCATCATCTTCACCGTTAGTTCGTTGCTCTGCGGCGCCGCGCCGAGTCTCTCCGTCCTGATTCTCTTCCGCGTCATGCAGGGGGCCGGCGGGGGTGGGCTGCAGCCCATGGCGCAGGCGATCCTGGCCGACACATTCCCTCCGCAGAAACGCGGCCTGGCATTCGCTCTTTACGGAATCACCGCCATCATGGCCCCGACCATAGGCCCCACCCTCGGCGGGTGGATCACGGACAATTACTCGTGGCGCTGGATCTTTTACATCAACTTGCCCGTCGGCATCCTGACATTGTTCCTGGTCTCGCGCATGGTAGAGGACCCTCCGTACCTGAGGCTCTCGAAAGGAGCAGGAGTACGCCTGGATTACATCGGGATCGCGCTGCTCGCGCTGGGCGTAGGCGCCCTGCAGGTGGTGCTCGATAAGGGTCAAGAGGACGACTGGTTTGGTTCTCGTTTTATCCTCACCCTGGCCATCATTTCGGGTGTCTGCCTGGTTTCCCTCGTGATTTGGGAATGGTTTCAAAAGGCGCCCATTGTCGATGTCCGGCTGTTCAAGAGTTTCAACTTTGCCGTCGCCAATCTCATGATGTTCATTTTGGGCATTCTGCTGTTCAGCAGCCTGGTGATGATGCCGCAGTTCCTTCAGACGCTGATGGGTTACACCGCGCAGACGGCTGGCATGGTGCTATCCGCGAGTGGAGTCGTGTTGTTAATTGAGATGCCCATCGTCGGGCAGTTGACAACCAAGCTCCCGGCCAAATACATCATTGCATTTGGCTGGTTGGCGCTGGCCTACGGGATGTACGTTTCCACTAAGCGCCTGGATTTATTGATCAGCTTCGGATCGGCGGCCTGGCTGCGGGTAGTGCAGGCGGCCGGAAT
>CAYMHP010000076.1:0-19457 GCA_964390225.1 uncultured Solibacteraceae bacterium | reverse complement strand
CGCGAGATGAGACGCCCGAACCAATCGCATGGCGGTGCTTTTTCGATGCTATCGATGGTCAGGCGAACCGCGCAACTGAGGGCGAAGGCGCCGGGGTGGAGGTGCGGTACTTCCGTCCCATTCGGGAACGGCTGCGGCTACGGACAATCTCACTATCTCAACCGCACCACCCGGGCCTTTGTTACAATACTTACCAAACACAGCGGTGCGAGGGAAATTCATAATTTCTATCCCGCCGATTGATAATTTAGTGGATAGCCGTTTCGTGTGTTACGGCTAGGCGGTGTATGGATTTCGACCAGCTCCACACGTTTCTCGAGATTGTCCGGCTGAAGAGCTTCTCCAAAGCTGCTCAAACGTGTTATCGCACCCAGCCGGCGATTAGCGCGCAGGTGCGGCAACTCGAGCAAGAGTTGCGTGCAGAGCTGTTTGAACGCTTTGGAAGCCGCATTTCGCTGACCACCGCTGGCCGCATTTTTGCCGATTACGCCGAGCAGATGCTCGATCTTCGCCGTCGCGCCCAGGATGCCATTGCGGAACTCGAGCAAAATCCGCGCGGCGAACTGGTGATTGCCGCCAACGAAGCAACTTGCATTTACGTGCTGCCCAAGGTATTTTCTCAGTTCCGGCAGCTTTTCCCGGCAGTGCAGTTGCAAGTGGACCGCTCGTTCGGTTCGCGAGTCGTCGAGGCCGTCATGGAGAACTCGGCGGATTTTGGCTTGACCCAGCTCCCCGTGGAAGAAAAACGCCTCCAGGTCGTCAGTATTCACCTCGACGAGATCCGTCTCATCGTCCCGGCGCGCCATCGCTTGGCCGAGAAGAAATCGGCCACTCCTGAAGACGTGTTGGAGGATTTTCTGCTGCTCCCCAAACAGGGGAAGACGCGCACGCGTATCAACGAGTGGCTCGAAATGGTCGAGGATCAGATCCAGGTCTCGATGGAGCTGGATTCTACCGAGATGATGAAGCGGTTTGTCATGGCCGGGCTGGGTCTGACCTTTCTGGCTCTCTCCAACTGCAAGGAAGAAATTGCGGCGGGGAAGATCAAGGCAATCCCCCTCGCGCCCGAGCCGATGTTCCGCCGGCTGGGCCTGATTTACCGAAAGGACAAGGCACTTTCCAAAGCTGCCCTGGGCTTTATTCAGGTGGTTCTGGAGAACGTCGCACAGGAGCCCGGACTCGAGCTGCCCAAGGTTCCCCGGGCGGTGGCCGGATGACCTGCAGCCGCTGCCGCAAGGCTTTCGATGCGGGGATGGCAAAGTGCCCTCACTGCGGTGAGCCGAGACGCGAGGTCGCTTCGGGCGTCTTTCAAACCTCTACCGTTCTGATTTCGGTGGATGGCGCCGATCGCGTCTATCGCTCCATCGACGAAGTACCGGACCGGCTGCGCAACCGTCTGGTCAAATCGACCAACAGCGCCAACTCCGCCACCATCCTCATCGCGGACCGCCGCGGGCGCCGCGAGATCGCCAAGGCCATGCGTAATTTGCCGGGCACGCCTCCCCGGCGTCTGCTCAGCTCCCTGCTCGGCGGTGAATCACCGGCTTACACCTGGCTCACCCCCGCGCGGAAGAGGACCATCGTCGCGCTCGTGCTGCTCATGATGCTCGCCATGATTGCCCTGGTCTTTCTGTACCGCTGATCGGCCCCTGATGCGCGCTGTCGCAATCAGCAGCCGCTGCGCTATTCTGTGAAATTCACATGAGCCGGCGAGCCGCAGTCTTTGGCGCCAGCGGGCAACTCGGAATCGAATTGGTTCGCGAGTTGCGGGCGCGAAACTATTCCGTTACGGCCTGGAGCCGTGCCCAGGTGGATATCGCGAGTCCCAAGGCAGTGGAGGAGGCGCTCGCCCGATCGGACGCCGAGCTGGTCTTCAACTCGGCCGCTTACAACCAGGTAGACGTCGCCGAGAGCGAGCCCCAGGCTGCCTTCCAGGTGAATGCGCTGGCGGTGCGGAACCTGGCGCTGGCCTGCCGCCAAATGGATGCCCGGCTGGTCCACTACTCAACCGACTACGTCTTCGACGGCCGCGCGGGCCGACCGTACGTTGAGGAGGACGCCACTCATCCGCTGGGCGCCTATGCCGTCTCCAAGCTAGCTGGCGAGTTGTACGCGCAGGCGTACCTCGACGGTTGCATTATCGTGCGGACATCGGGAGTCTTTGGCCCGGGAGGCCGCTCCACAGCGCGCGGCAACTTCGTCGAACTGATGTTGCGCCTTGCAGCAGCCGGACAGCCGATCCGCGTTGTGGAAGATCACACGGCGTCTCCCACCTTTGCCCCCGCATTGGCGAAGCGAACCATCGACCTCGCCGAGCGGCAGGTGGGTGGCGTGTTTCATATTGGGGGCGGAACGCCCGTCTCCTGGTTCGACTTCGCCCGCTTGATTTTTGACGTTGCGGGATTGCGGCCTTCGCTCGTGGCCACCAATGAGCGGGAATACCGCACTGCCGCGCGCCGCCCCAGGTACTCCGCTCTTTGCAATGGCAAAATCGAACGCGCCGGCTTGGACCCCATGCCGCCGCTCCGCGAAGCCATGGAACAATATTTTGCGGAGACAGCGGCGGCTGGTGCCGACCCGCGATCCAAAGGATGAGGAGTGCCGCCGGCGTTCCCGGGCCGGCGGCGGAAGGCCGCCAAAGGTCGTCAGCGATTACCGGGTTTCCGGCTTCGTCGCGTAATATCCTTTACGGGCCTGCGCCTTGTAGTCCTTGTTGGCCACGCGAACTTCGACCTTGCGGTACGAGCCATCCTTCACGTCGTTGGTTGGCGTGTAGCCTATCGCGTACTGGCTGCGCATTTCGTCCTGCAACTCCCGGAATGCATCCTCCAGAGTGTGCCGGCGGTCGACTTTAAAGACGCGGCCGCCGGTCTCGTCAGACATCTTGCGCAACTCCGCCTCGCCGCCGCCGCCGAAGCCGAACGGGCCGTACGCACTCGGGTCCACGTAGTAGATGCTGTAGATGACCGCATCGGCCTTCTGCGCCGCTTCGATTGCCTGGTTGCGAGTGAGGCGGCTGCCCTGGTCGACACCGTCTGTTATCACAACGATCACCTTCCGCCCGACCTCGGTCTTCAGTTTCTCATTGGCGGCCAGGTATATCGCGTCGTACAGCACGGTGCCGCGCGGGTCCCCGGCCGTCGGAACCGGCCCGGGATGCAGCCCGCTCACGCCCGAGCTGACCCGTAGTTCCTTCAAGCCTTCGGTGAGCAGCTTGGGAGAACTCGTGTAGTCCTGCAGAAGTTCCGATTCCTCCCCGAAGCTGATGAGAAAGGCTTCGTCCTTTTTCCGCAGCACCTTGTAAAAGAACTGCTCCGCCGCACTTCTCTCGATCCCGATGAGGTTCGCCTGGCTTCCGCTGACGTCCACCAGCAGGCCGATCGTGAGGGGCAGATCCGTCTCGCGAGTGAAGTATTTGATTGTCTGCTCCTTGCCGTCTTCGAGCACGGTGAAATCGTTCTTTTCGAGGTTGGGGATCAGAGCGCCACGTTTATCATGCACCGAAGCCAGCACGTTCACCACGTCCACGTTCACCTGGATGGCCGGCGGCAACTCCTCGGCCGGTGCATTCTTTTGCGGCGTCTGCGCCATTAGCGCCCCGCTCAACGCAAGTATCAGGAGAGTTCTCATGCAGATATACAATGGTGTGGACGCATCGCCAACCCTAATTGTTTCACGATGAAGGACGCCATTAGCCACCTCAGACGTTCCGACCCGGTGCTTTGTAAAATCATCAACGAAGTCGGCGACTACCGGATCGAGTTTCGCGAGCCCGAATTCGCAACACTCGTACGATCAATCGTATACCAGCAATTGAGCGGCCGTGTGGCGAAGGTCATTCTGGAACGGCTGGTGTCTGCCGCCGGCGGTAAGCTGACCCCGGAGAGCATTTTGAAACTGCGGCCGGCGCGCATGCGGGCGGTGGGCCTTTCAGCGCAGAAGACCGCGTACATCCGCGACCTGGCGCGGCGAACGCGCGATGGCGACCTGGTTTTCGAGGACCTCCCGCACCTTTCCGACGACGAAATCATCGAGCGGCTCACGCAGGTCAAGGGCATCGGGGTGTGGACCGCTCACATGTTTTTGATGTTCGCGCTGCGCCGCAACAACGTTTTGCCGACCGGCGATCTGGGGATTCGGGCCGCCATCCGCAAAGCGTACGGCCTGGAAGAACTCCCGAAGCCGGCCGTGATCGAAGCGCTCGCCGAGCCCTGGCACCCTTACTGCAGCGTGGCGAGCTGGTATCTCTGGCGCAGCCTGGAAGGCAACGCGAATTTGTAAAACGGGCGAATGGATTCGTCCCCGCCAGTGATCGCGCTGTCACCGTTTGGGAACACTGCCCGACCGTTCGCGCGCAGACCCCGCCCTTCCGCCGGTGTGATACAAGAGTATACTGGCGTGAGCGAGGTTCGGCTCCACCGGCCCCCGCTTCGAACTACTACAGTCAAAAACTCAAACCAGTCTGGAGGAGAGAAGCTATGGCAAGTAATCGCGGAGTGGCGTACATGGGCACCGGAAAGGTCGAGGTGCAATCGATCGATTATCCGAAGCTGGCCCTGGGCAATCGCAAATGTGAACATGGCGTGATTCTGAAAATCATCTCCACAAACATATGCGGCAGCGATCAGCATATGGTTCGTGGGCGCACCACTGCGCCGCAAGGGCTCATTCTGGGACACGAGATTACCGGCGAAATCGTTGAAAAGGGGCGCGACGTGGAATTCCTGAACGTGGGCGACATCGTCTCCGTCCCGTTCAACATCGCGTGCGGCCGCTGCCGCAACTGCAAGGAAGGCAAGACGGGCATTTGCCTGAACGTGAATCCGGCGCGCCCCGGCGCTGCCTATGGGTACGTCGATATGGGCGGCTGGATAGGCGGCCAGGCCGAGTATGTCATGTGCCCGTACGCAGATTGGAACCTGCTGAAGTTTCCGAATCGCGAGCAGGGTATGGCCAAAATCAAGGACCTGACGCTGCTCTCGGATATTTTCCCGACGGGCTATCACGGCGCATACACTGCCGGCGTGACCACCGGGTCGACCGTCTATGTAGCCGGCGCCGGTCCCGTGGGACTCGCCTGCGCGGCCTCCTGCCACCTGCTGGGAGCTTCGGTCGTGATCGTGGGCGACATGATCCCCGAACGTCTCGCGCAGGCCAAGAGCTTCGGCTGCGAAACGATCGACCTGCGCCAGAACGCGTCGCTCGGCGATCAGATCGCGCAGATTCTCGGCACGCCCGAGGTGGATGCGGCCGTGGACTGCGTCGGTTTCGAGGCCCGTGGCCACGGCAGCGATGCCAGTGTCGAGCGCCCCGCCACTGTTCTCAACTCCGTGATGATGATCACGCGTGCAGGCGGCGGCGTGGGCATCCCTGGTCTTTACGTCACTGACGATCCGGGCGGCGTGGACAACGCGGCCAAGACCGGAAACCTGAGTATCCGCATCGGCCTCGGCTGGGCCAAGTCGCTGTTCTTCTATACCGGCCAATGCCCCGTCATGAAGTATCACCGCGGCCTGATGATGGCGATTCTGCACGATAAAATTCAGATCGCCAAAGCGGTGAACGTCACCATGATTTCCCTCGACGAAGCCCCGAAGGGTTACAAGGACTTCGATAAAGGCGCTGCCAAGAAGTTCGTAATCGACCCGCACGGGATGGTCAAATCGTAAGTCTGTCCCTTTGCTTCTCCTCGGGCCGGGTGCGTTTGCGCCCGGCCCCTTCTCCCGCCGGCACAATTCCTCCGCCTACAATAGTTCATGCCCGAGCGGTTCGATTTGATCGTGATCGGTACGGGTGTTGCGGCCTCGACCGTCGCACATGCGTGCCGGAAAGCGGGTTGGAGCGTTGCCGTGGCCGACTCGCGGCCTTACGGCGGCACCTGCGCCAATCGCGGTTGCGATCCCAAGAAAGTACTGGTCGGCGCGGCCGACGTTGTGGATTGGGCGCGGCGCATGAGCGGCCGCGGCGTGCGCGCTGCGGACCTGCGCATAGACTGGCAGGAGTTGATGCGGTTCAAGCACAGCTTCACGGATCCCGTTCCCGCCAGCCGTGAACAGGGGTTCATCGATGCCGGAATTCGCGCCCTTCACGGTGTCGCTCGCTTCACCGGGCCCGACACGCTCGACGTGGATGGCGAGCCCTTTGCCGCGGAGCACTTCGTGATCGCTGCGGGGGCCGCGCCGGTCCGGTTGAGAATTCCCGGCGAAGACCTGCTTATCAACAGCGATCAGTTTCTCGATCTGGAGTACCTGCCGGAAAGCCTGATCTTCGTGGGCGGGGGATACATTGCTTTCGAGTTCGCGCACCTGGCGGCGCGCGCCGGCTCCCGGGTCACCATACTGCATCGAGGGGCGCGGCCCCTGGAACACTTCGATGCAGATCTGGTGGATCAACTGGTCGCGCACTCCCGCCGCGTCGGCATAACGGTTCAGCTGAACTCAGCAGTGGAAGGCGTGGACAGTTCCGCCGAAGGAGTGCGGGTCACCGCTTCCACCGGGAAGTACGAAGCGATGGCGGCCGTGCACGCGGCCGGACGCAAGCCACCGCTCGATGCGCTCAACCTTCCCGCGGCGGGCGTGGAAACCACCCGGGACAGGATCAAACTGAACGGGTATCTGCAGAGCGTTTCCAATCCGCGTGTCTATGCCGCCGGCGACGCCGCGGCGGCGGGCCCGGCGCTCACGCCGGTGGCAACGTACCACGGCAACATCGTCACGGCCAACCTGTTGCACGGTAACCGGGAGCAGCCCGAATATCTCGGTTACGCCAGTACCGTGTTCAGCATTCCGCCGCTCTCTTCGGTTGGTTTGACGGAGGCAACGGCGCGCGCGCAAGGCCTCGACATCGACGTTCGCCGCGAAGTTACGTCCGGTTGGTATTCGTCGCGCCGCATTGCCGAAGAGTCTTCCGGCTACAAAGTGCTCACCGAGCGTAAGACCGGCAAGATCGTAGGGGCGCATATCTTGGGTACCGGAGCGGATGAGTTGATCAACGTGTTTTCGCTGGCCATCCGGAACGGCCTTACCGCGGCGCAGGTGAGAGCCCCTCTATACGCGTATCCCACACACGGGTCAAATATCTCGTACATGGTGTAGGAGCGCCGGCGGTCTTGCCGCCGGTCCAGCTTCGCGCCCGCTGGTTTGACCGTGCCCGCCTCCACCCGCACTACAATAGCCACATGTCCTCGCCCGCGGTGCTCGAAATCCGCAACCTTTCGTGCCGGATCGGCGAGCGGCGCGTGCTGCGCGATATTAACCTGGAAGCGCGTGAGGGCGAGACGATCGTTCTTCTCGGCCGCAGCGGCTCCGGAAAAACCACGCTGCTGAAATGCGTGAACGGTTTGATTGAGCCCGCCGGCGGCGAGATCTGGTTTCAAGGACGTTCGGCAGCTGCGTGGGACCCCATCCGGTTGCGCCGGCAAATGGGCTACGTCATCCAGGATGCCGGCCTTTTCCCGCATTGGACCGTGGCGGCGAATATCGGCCTGGTGCCTAAGCTCGAAAAGTGGCAGCCCGGAGCGATCGACGACCGGATCAACTCCCTTTTGGAAACGGTGGGGCTGCCGCCCGCGGAATTCCGGGAACGATATCCGCGGCAGCTTTCGGGAGGGCAGAAACAGCGCGTCGGCATCGCCCGCGCGCTCGCCGCCGACCCGCCATTGCTATTGCTCGACGAGCCGTTCGCGGCGCTCGACCCCATTACGCGCTACGAACTGCAGAAACAATTCCTCGAACTGCGCTCACGTGTTCGGAAGACGGCCCTGTTTGTCACCCATGATGTGCGGGAAGCGCTGATGCTGGCGTCGCGTATCGTCCTGCTGAAAGAGGGCGCCACCGACCTGGTTGCTTCGCCGTCGGAATTCCTTGCCGGGCGCACTGCCGAATCGAAGGCGTTTCTGGCGAGCCTCGAGGAGGAGTGGAGAAACGTGGATGAATCGGCGCCTCGCGGCTGAAATCGGCTCCCTTTCGCTCGAGCATCTCTGGCTGGTGCTGGTGGCCATCGCCGCCGCTGCCGCGGTCGCCATTCCGGCGGCCATCTTCCTCACACGCCGCGCGGGAATGCGGCGAGGGGCGCTCGCGGTCGCCAATGTCCTGCAAACCATCCCTAGCCTGGCCCTCTTTGGGTTTCTGCTTCCGCTCCCTCTGATCGGCGGAATCGGCCCGCGCACCGCAATCATCGCCTTGTGCCTCTACGCGCTCCTGCCCATTCTGCGCAATACCCTGCTCGGCATCCTCGGGGTGGACGCCGCGGTACGCGAGTCGGCCGTCGCCATGGGCATGACCCGCGGGCAGATCCTCAGGCAGGTGGAACTGCCTCTGGCGATTCCGGCGATCCTTGCGGGCCTGCGCATTGCGACCGTCACCACCATCGGCACCGCCACCATCGCCGCAGCCATCGGCGCGGGAGGGCTCGGGGTTTTCATCTTTCGCGGAATCGCCAGCGTGGACACGGCTCAAATCCTGGCGGGCGCGGTGCCCGCGGCCCTCATGGCGATCATCGCCGACGAAGGACTGGAATGGATCGAACGAAGACTGTCGCATGCCTGAGCGCTTTGCTGTTTGCGTCCTGCTCGCACCGCGCCGCCATCGTGGTGGGGTCGAAGAATTTCACCGAGCAGCTCCTGCTGGGAGAGATTCTGGCGCAGCGAATTGAGAATCGCCTGCATGTTCCGGTAATCCGCAAGCTCGACCTTGGAGGCACGCTACTCGCGCACGCGGCGCTCATCAGCGGTTCCATCGACCTCTACCCGGAATACACGGGCACAGCCCTGGCATCGGTTCTGAAACTCCCTCCTTCATCCGATCCCGCAGCGGTTCTCCAGACCGTGCGCGCGGGCTATCGCGGCCAGTGGCACTTGGAGTGGCTGGCGCCGCTCGGCTTCAACAACACGTTCGCCATGGTCGTGCGGCAGCCGACCGAAGTTAAGACGCTTTCGCAAGCGGCAGCGGCGCGCGCCTGGCGAATGGGGATCGGCTACGAATTCCGTGAACGGCCCGATGGTCTCGACGGTCTCCTCAAAACCTACGGTCTGCGTCTCCAGGGAGATCCGGTCACCATGGACCTCGGGCTGCTTTATTCCGCGCTCGACGCAGGCAAGGTCGATATGATTGCAGCCAATTCGACGGACGGTCAACTCTCGGTTCGCAAGGTCGCGGTCCTTGAGGACAACCGCCACTACTTCCCGCCGTATCAATGTGCGGTGGTCGCGCGGGAGAGCACCCTGGCGCGTTATCCGGAGCTGCGCGCCGCGCTGGATGGCTTATCGGGAAAACTCTCGGATCAGGAGATGCGCCGGCTCAACTACGAAGTAGATGGCAAGCACCGGCAGCCCGGCCAGGTCGCCCAGGAATTTCTGAAGACGCTTCAGTAACGCCGGCGGTCTTGCGGTGTCCAACTCAGCGTTCCTTCTGATCAGCACTGCCAAGAACTAAACCACCCGCGCCCTCACGGGACGGGGCTGAATGTGCCTTTCAGCCCTGCCGGTTCACGGCGGGCGGGCCGAATGTGCCTTTAAGCCCCGCCGGTAACGGCGGGGGTCTCGTGTTGCGGAGCGCCGGTGCCGTTCTACCTTCCCGCAACCTTCCGCAACTGGTCGATGCGGTCTCGCAGCGCCTTGGTGAAGCATGCGGATTCGCGGTCACTTCCGCCGCTGGCTCGGAGCGCCGAGTACAACTGCTCGTCGGTGAGGTGTCCGAGGTACGACAGCAACCACGAAACGTGCTCGGGAGGGATGTTCGTATCGAAGCCCTGCTCGATGGCTCCCTGGTAACCGAAGATCACGTTGCCCTTATCGACGCCTTTGACGAAATCCGGCGTCTGCCGCTCGAAATCGTCGCACCGCCAGTTCGTCTCGCCGCCCGCGATGTTGCCCCAGCGGCCCATCCCCGAACCCCAATCGGTGAAGGCGTAGATTGTTTCCATGCGTTTGCCGTTCGTCTGCTCGAAGATCGCGGTGTTGGCGGAGACCCGGCCCCCGCGCTCGTCCTTGTTGTCCCAGTTCGAGAAGAGCATGATCAGGATTTTGAGTCCGCTGAGTTCCTTGGTTCCGGCGAATGGAGGCGCATCCCATCGCCAGTTCTTGTCCGTCGAAAATCGTAAGTAAGGATAGCGATACTGGAAACGCGCCGTAGTGAAGTGGCCGTCCGCGTGAATCCAGTCTCCGCCGCGCCGTAACGGCCGCAGCCCCAGCACCTGGCCTTCGGAGATGAAGTAGCTCGGCTCCGCGAAATATCCACAGGCCCGCACCACCCGCCAGCAGAACGACCCGCCTTTGGCCTCATAACCCAATTTCACGTTCCACGTCACACCGGCTGCGTCTTGAACGAAGATCTTCGGCTGGGTGCCGCTGAGATCCTCGCGAACGAACGTGTACGGAGGTTTCGGAGGCGGCACATGCGTCCCCACGTCCCCGCCGAAATCCCACGCGCCGACGTTGCCGGGGTCCCGCCAGAGCACCGGCTGCGCACCGGCGCCGAATATCGGAGCCGCAAGGAAAGCGAGGAAAGCGAGATTCAAAAACGAGATCTTCATCCCGTCTCCAGGGCCCAGGGATTTGCCACCGTCGAGATGTCGCCCAGCGGCTCGCCCAGGTATTGCTGGCGAATGAGCCGGCGAACGATTTTCCCGCTCTGTGTTTTTGGCAACTCCGGCACCACCCTCACTTCGCGCGGCCGGAAGGTGGCGCCCAATTCTTCGACTACAGTTCTGCAGACCGCGCCGGCTTCCACGTCCATTCCCGGTTTCGGCACCACGAAACCCACAATGGCTTCGCCCTTGAGTTCATCCGGAACCCCGATCACCGCCGCCTCCGCCACGCCGGGATGCTGCATCATGGCCTGTTCCACTTCGGCCGGGCCTACTTTCCGGCCGGCCACATTCATCGATTCGTCGGCCCGGCCATGCAGGAACCAGTGGCCGTCGGCATCCACGCTGGCCCAATCGCCGTGGTACCACATGCCGGGAAAGCGCGACCAGTACGTCTCTATGTAGCGCTCGGGATCGTTCCAGATGCCGCGCGTCATCGACGGCGCCGGCCGGGTGCAAACCAGATAGCCCTTCCGCAGCCGTACCGGCACGCCGTTCTCATCCACCACTTCGGTCGCCATGCCTGGCGCCGGTCCACCCAGAGTGCAAGGTTTTAGCGGTTGGATTGGCAGCGGAAACAGAAACGAGCCGATGATCTCCGTGCCACCGGAAATGTTGATGATGGGACACCTCCGGCGGCCCACCTTTTCGAAATACCAGAGCCAGGCGGCCTCGTCCCAGGGCTCGCCCGTCGACCCCAGCAGGCGCAGCGACTCCATCGGCGGCATTTCACCGGCGCGCTTGGCGAGCATGCGAATGGCAGTGGGCGAAATCCCGAATGCTGTGAGGCGGTGCCGCTCGATGGTTTCCCACAAACGCATCGGCCCTGGGAAATCGGGCGCACCGTCATACATGAAAATCGTGCCGCCGAACAAATGATTCCCCAGAATCGCCCACGGCCCCATCATCCAGCCGATATCGGAGAGCCAAAAGAAGCGGTCTTCCGGTTGGTGGTCGAACCCGAGCCAGATCTCCTTGCCCGTTTGCGCCAGGCACCCGGCGTGCGTGTGCACCACCCCTTTCGGTTTGCCCGTGGTTCCCGAAGTGTAGAGAATCAGCGCGCGGGTCTCCGATTCGAGCGATGTCGTCACCGCTGCGGCGCGCTGACTACGCACAAAATCACTCCACGTCCGGCAGCCCTCGGCGCCTCCGCCTTTATAAGAGAGCACGATGGTGTGCTCGGCACTGCGCGGGACTTTTTCGAGCAGCGGCAGGAGTTTGCCCCGCCGCTCGAGGTGGTCGGCGGTGAACAGCACACGCGCACCCGCGTCCTCGAGCCGCGTCGCGATGGCGCCGGTTCCGAAACCCGCGAAAATCGGGACGACAGTGAGGCCCGCCTTGAAGGCGCCGTAGAGAATTGAGAGAAGCTCGGGGACCATCGGCATGCACAGGGCAATGCGATCGCCCGGCTGGAGCCCAAGGCCAATCAGCCCGTTTGCCACGCGGTTGGCTTCGTCCCGCAGTTCGGTAAAGGTGACCGTTCGCGTGGCACCGTCTTCGCCTTCCCACAAGCAGGCCACGCGGTCCGACCCGGCCCAACGGTCGAGGCAGTTGTGCGCGATGTTCAGCCGCCCTTCCACGAACCACCTGGTCCACTCGGGCCCGCGGCTCTCGTCCATGACGGTCTGGTACGGCTCGAACCACTCGACGCGCATTTCGCGCATCATCTCGTCCCAAAACCGGTCCGGCTGCTCGCGGGAGAAGCGCAAGAACGCCTCCCGGTCTTCGAACCCCAGCCGCTGCATAAAGCGCCAGACGTTGGTGCGCTCGATCCATTCCCGCGATGGTTCCCAGATCATGGTTTGTGAAACCCCTCACGCGATTGCGGTAGTCTATTTTCTAATAGTCTCGGATTGTTTGTATGCCCCGTGCCCGGAGAGCAGTGTCCGTCGTTGCGAGCGTGCTGGTGTGCCTCACGGCCCGCTCCGCCAACGCACCCATTGTCCCGCATAGCGTCTGCGAGATCCTGCACGATCTCGGCAAGTACGATGGCAGCGCCGTCGCCGCGCTCGGCCGCTACTCCTTCCGCCAGGACGGCCGCTGGCTCGGCGAGCAGGCCTGCGACGGTCAGGCGCCGAACCCATCCCTCCTTTGGCTCGATGAAGATGGGAACGACGGTCCCAAGCCGCCCGGCGATTTCGAACTGGACGGGTCCGCCTTAAACCAGAAGTTCGGCGAAATCCGCAAACACACCACGCTCGGCAAGTTTCGCTTCGGCACCTCCGATTATGACCGTTGGGCCGTGGTCTACGGCAGAGTCGAGCCGCGCAAAGGCGACGCCGCCCGAAAAGCCCCCGCGGCCCTGGTCTTCCGGGGTGATGGCGTCGTGATTTTTCTGAACCCGTAACGTCACTTCTTACTAGCCGCCAGCGACGTCACCGTTTCCCACAAGAACTGCACGTGCTTGTAGACCGCCTCTTCCAGGATGCGCTCCTGGTCGCTATGCGCGGCAAAGCCTTTGGCCGCGTCTTCCTCGTCGCGCATCGCGCCGATCCCGTAGCACTGGACCCCTTTGGCCCGCAGGAAGGCCATGTCGGTAGCGCCCGTACTCATTACCGGCAGCGTGACTGCCCCGTAGACCTTCCGATACGCAGCCTCGACCGCCCGGAACCCATCCGCATCGAGCCGCGAAGGAGCGGCCCCGGGGCGCTGGTTCCGCGTATCCGGCACGATCTGTATGGCAGGGTCGTCGATCACCTTGCGCATCAGTTCATAGAACGAAGAGATATTTTCGTCGGGTAATGCGCGGATGTCCAGCGTGGCTTGCGCTTCCGACGGAATGACGTTGACCTGAAATCCGCCCTGAATGATGTTCGGCGATATAGACGTGTGCAACATCGAATAAAGGCCCGGATTGTGTTCGGCCAGGTATTCGCGGATGGCGGGGCCTTTTTGGGGATCGAGTAGCCCCTGGTAGCGCGCAGCGTCCTCCGGGCCGCTGAGGGCGGCGAGTTTTTCGAAATATGTGCGCGTGGTGTCATTCAGACGCATCGGCGGATCCCACATCGCGATCTTCTCGATCGCGCGCGAGAGGTGCACGATCGCGCTCGACCGCATCGGACGCGACCCGTGACCTGCCGGACCTTTCGCCACCAGCAGCGCGCCCTTGGGTTGTTTCTCGGTGGTCTCCACCTCGGCATAGCGCACCTGGCCATTCGCGCGGTGCACTCCGCCGCCTTCGGCGAGACAGATCTCCGCGTCGATATCGCTCCAGTGCTCGTTGACCAGGTACTCGATACCCGGCCCGGTCGAGGCCTCCTCGCCCGCTTCGGAGACGAGGATGACATCCCGATCGAGCGGCGTACGCATTCGCTTCAGCAGCAGCATGGTCATCAGCATCGGCCCGAGATCGCTTTTGTCGTCGAGCGTGCCGCGGCCATAGACATAGCCGCCCTGCCGCGTCGCGCTGAACGGCGGAAAGGTCCACTTCGAGACGTCCACCTGCACCGTATCGCTGTGGCCCATAATGAGCAGCGGCCGCTTCGAGCCGTTGCCTTTCAGCCGGGCAATCAGGTTGGCGCGCGCCGGGTCCTTGGCCACCAGCGTGGCCGGGATGCCCTCGGCGTCCAGCACTTTCTTCACGTATTCGACGACGCGCGTTTCGTTGCCCGGCGGGTCGGTGCTATCGATCTGCACCAGCGCCCGGAAGTGGCGCATGGTCTCATCGTTCACCTTAGCCCAATCGGGTGTTTGAGCGCGGGCAGCAACCACCGCCCCAAGTAGCGCAAGGAGTGTAAGTCCTCTCATCGCATCAGTCTAGCAGGCCCCCGGATCATCTTCAGCCCTGTCCCGTTAGGGCGCGGGCCAGACGATCACTTCAGCCGCGGCAGTAATGCCGCGATTGCTGTTTCCCGAAGGCCTCGCGCAGCCAGAAGCGCGCCATCGCTGGCGCGGCTGAAACACTCGCGCAGGAAATCCCCTACCTCCAAGATAGTAGGCGGCCCATAACCAAAGGCGGATTGAGAGGCACTAGCTGTCACCGCATAATCGCCTGAGCGATGGAGAAAAACACTTGGAGAAGTCGCCATCGGCTGCGGCGCGGCCGCGTGGTGTTAGCCGCGGCATTCACTTTGGTCTGCCATTCGCAGGAGCGCGAGCCCATTCCTCCTGCTCCGGCGGCCCCGGACGATTCACAAATAGCTCCGTCGGATTCACAGGTAGTTCCGTCGGATTCGCAACCGGAAATTACACTCGAGACCTGGCTCGATGCCCTGTCCTTCGCGGAATCGGGCAACCGGCAATGGCTGGTCCACCGCGATCGTGACGGACGGCTCTATTACGGCTGCCTGCAGTTTCGCGAAAAGACCTTTCGCGCTTACGCCAGAAAATTCCATCTTCTACCGAAGCGCGCGGAGACCATGACCGCCATCTATGATTGTTCGATCCAGAAGCGCCTGGCCGCAATGATGATCCGCGACGATCCCCGGAACTGGCGGCACTGGAAAGGTACAGTCGTGAAGCGCGTCGGACCGCCCCCCGTGGAAGCCGAGCCGTAACTCGCCTGGGCAGACTTCCGTCTGGCGGCTGGCTCCGCGGCTACCGGAACAGGCGTTCCAGTTTCTCCAGAGCCTTTTCGAGCCGCTGCGGCTGCTCCAGCACGCCGGCGAAGAGATCGCCCGTCTGGCGGAACCGCTCGCGCACGTTCGTGATGTTGAACTGGCTGGGATGCAGTCCGCGCTTGACCTCCCCCCATTCCAGCGGCGTGGCCACCGGCGCTCCGGGATACGCCCGCAGCACGTACGGCGCCGCGATCGTCTTCGATTTTCCATTCTGCAGATAATCGAAATATACCCGTCCCTTTTTCCGCTGTGCGACGGCGCGGGGCGTCGTGAACAGGTCGGGCTTCCGGTCGAAAACGATGCGCGCGATCAGCTCCGCAAACGTGCGCGTCTCGTCGTAGCTGTAGATGTTCTCGACCGGAACGTAGACGTGCAGCCCGTCGCCTCCGGTAGTTTTCGGATATCCAGCGAGACCGATCTCGTCGAGCGCCTGTTTGACCAGCAGTGCGGCCTCGACGATCATCTCGAACGGACATTCCTGCGGGTCCAGATCGATGAGGACGAAGTCCGGATTATCGAGCGTTGGCGAGCGGCTCATCCACGGGTTGTGATCGATACATCCGAGATTGACAAGGTACAACAGGCTGGCGCGGTCCTCCGCGAAGACGTATTTGATGGGGCCATGATTGTGCTCCGACTGGATCATTTCGGTGCGCAGCCAGGGCGCGAATGCCTCGCGCACGTTCTTTTGAAAAAAGTACTCTTCCTTAATGCCGTTGGGGTAGCGCTTTAACGAGAGCGGCCGGTCCTTCAGGTGGGGCAGGATGAGATCGCTGACGGCCTCATAGTAGTTCAGAACGTCGCGCTTGGTGTAGCCTTCGTCTGGATAATAGACCTTGTCCAGGTTGGTGAACTTGAGGCTGTGTCCGTCGATTTTCCTTGTTGCTTCTTTCTCGTTTTCGGCGAAGTACTCGATGGTAGGCTCGTTGCCCGGTTCTTCCCGCTTCACCTGCCGCGGATCGACATCGGTGCGCAGGCCTACGAAAACCGGCGCGCGCAGCCGTTGATCCGTCGTCCAGTTGAGGAACTTCACCTGGCACGCGAGTTCGGGACGCACCCACGTAATTCCGCGCGACGGGTTCGGCCGCTCGGCGAACGGGCATTTGTCTGTGACCAGCGGCTGCAGCAACTCATAGATGTGCGCGAGCTGTTTGCGATCGAATCCCGTCCCGACGTTGCCGGTCCATTTGAGCTTATTGCCTTCGTATAGCCCGAGCACCAGCGCACCGAAGTAGTCGCGATCGCCCTGCGGCTCGGTGAATCCACCGATCAGGAACTCCTGTTCGTTGACGATCTTGATTTTGAGCCATTCCCGGCTGCGCTTCGATTCGTAACAGCTGGTGGCGTGTTTTGCAATGATGCCTTCGAGACCGTGCTCCCGCGCCGCGTCCAGCATCTGCTCGCCGGCGTCAGGGAACGCCGCCGAAAGGCGAACCACGTCGCTCGCCGTTATCACAGCTTCCAGGATCTTCCGCCGCTCCTGCAAATCCACGTTTCGCAAATCGTAGCCATCCAGGTAGAGAATGTCGAACGCGAAATATACCACCGGGGTGGAGCGGACCAGGTGCGCCACCGTGTTCGGGTCCGCATTGGCGATACGGGGTTGAATCAGGTGGAATCGCGAGACGCCCTTTTCGTCCAGTACGGCGATTTCACCATCGAGGATGGCCTGGCTGGCTGCGATCTGGTGCGGCAGCACGGCGAGTTCGGGATACTGGCGCTCGCAGCGAATGCCGGTGCGGGATTGCAGGCGGATTTCTTCGTGATCGATAAACGCGATGGCGCGGACGCCGTCCCACTTCACTTCGAACAACCAGCCCGGCCCGCGCGGAGGCTTTTCCACCAATGTCGCCTTCATCGGCTCGATGGCCGCGGGCATGGGCGCCGGCCGCGCACCTTTGAGATCGGCTAACCGCTCGCTCGCTTCAATTTTGGTTTTTTTTTTGGCGCGGCCGCGGCGGCCGTCTTCTTCGACACCGCTGCCGGCGCGCGTTTGGTTTTCGCGGGCCGGTCGCTTACCCAGACGCGGTCGGCGGCGCCGGCCGTTTTCCGCTTCGTCTTGCGCGCCGGAAGATTGCGCGCGATCTCCTCCTGCGTGCGCCCCGAGAGCACGCTGTACGCATGGCTTTCCACGTCCCAGCCGGGCGTGGCATGTTCGTCGCGCTTTTTGATGATCAGCCATTCGTTGCCTTTGCCGCGCCCCTTCATATGGACCAGCGCGAAATCGCCCTTCAGCTTCTCACCATGCAGCCGGAACTTGAGGTCGCCGCGGGCCAACTGCTCGGCCCCGCTGGCGTCCCCCAACAGTTCGAACGTACCGCGGTCCCACAACATCACGCTGCCGGCGCCGTAATTGCCAGCGGGAATGTTGCCTTCGAAGCTGCCGTACTCTACAGGGTGGTCCTCCACGTGCGCGGCAAAGTGCCGAACCGCCGGGTCGAGCGTCGGCCCTTTAGGGACCGCCCACGATTTGAGTACGCCGTCGATCTCCAGGCGGAAATCGTAATGCAAGCGTGTCGCGTCGTGGCGCTGCACACAAAAGTAGTTGGCAGGCCGCTTGCTTAAATCCTTGGAGGGAGGCGGTTCCGGAGTGTCCGCGAAGCGGCGTTTCGCCGCATATTCTTCGAGAGCCATAAACCTTTGATTTCCCTCCAGTTAAATGGTATCGTGAAAGGCGCACCCCCGGTGCGGAGAACATAAATGGCAGCGAGCGTTTGGAAGGGCCACCTCACCTTTGGTCTGGTTTCGTTTCCCATACGGCTGTTCAGCGCAGCCCGCGCCGAGACCGTCAGCTTCAACTTGTTGCACAAGGAGGACCACTCCCGCATCCGTCAGGTGACTTTCTGCCAGGCGGAAGACAAACCGGTCTCGCGCAACGATCTCGTGAAGGGCTACGAGTACGAGAAAGACCATTATGTCGTGGTCGACGAGGAGGACATCAAGAAAGTCGCTCCCCAAACGGCCAGGATCATGGAAATCCTGGAATTCGTCCCGGCCACCCAGGTCGACCCGATCTACCTCGAAAGCTCCTACTACGTCGCGCCCGACGAAGGCGGCGAAAAACCTTACGCCCTGCTGTTCGAAGCGCTTCGCAAGTCCAACTACTACGGCGTGGCCAAGGTGGCGATGCACAATCGCGAGCACATCATCATTTTGCGTCCGGGCTCTAAAGGCATTCTCTCCCACACGATGTTCTATCAGGATGAAATTCGGCAGGTGGACGAATTCCGCACGGACACAAGCCTCGTCAAGGAAAAAGAACTCGAGTTGGCCAAGACTCTCATCTCCTCGCTCGAAGCCGATTTCGAGCCACAGAAATACCACGATACCTACCGCGAGAACCTGCACAAGATGATCGAGGCGAAGATCGAGGGCAAAAAGATCGTGGCCACTCCTACGGCGCATGTTGCCCCCGTGATCGACATCATGGAAGCACTCAAGAAGAGTCTGTCGGAGAAGCGCAAACCGGCCCAGGTGGCGACGGCCAGCGCCGGCGCGGAGGAAGAAGAGACCCCCGTGGTCGAGGCGGCTCCCAAGAAACGCGCACGCAAGAGCCGAACCGGCACCTAGATTCAACTCGCCGGCGCGATGCCGGTCAGTTGGGCTTTTTCTCCTCGATGAAGGTGTCGATCTCGTGCAGCAATCGATCCGGGTCGGCGCCGAACGTATCCCAGAATTTGTAGCGGCAAGTGATCGGGACCATGGCCACCCGGCCGCCGAATTCCAGGTTGCAGAAGTGGCGGGTCAGCGCTAGCTGGCGCATTTGAGCCATGCGGCTGGTTTCCGCGGAGGAATCCTCCGGCACAGCCCCCAAAAACGCCGAATCGGCCCAGCGAAAGAGACAATCCGGCGCGGCCAGGGCCTGCGCCAGGTACTGGCTGAACTGCAGCACCAGTTGATCCCGCCCCCAATTCCCGTAGCGTTCATGAATCGGGCGCAGGTGATCCAGGTGGAACACGGTAGCGTACGAATAGCGGTGGCGGACGAGCCTTAAGAGTGCGGCTTCCGCCGAGGTGCGCCCTGGGAGGCCTGTCAGGGGGTCGATGGCGGCGGGGACTACTTTCGAGACCTGCAGCATCCTGGCCTGGCCGGTGAATTCCGCCAATTCTTGACAGTCGCGAATCAGTGCCGTGATGCTGTCGTTTACGGCTACGCTCTGATGCAACGAAGAGACCCGGGCCGCATCGATCCACTCCTCCAAGCCACGGCGGACAGCGCTTACTTCGTTCTGGCTATGGCTTTTGGCAAGAGCTTCCTGGAGCCGGTTGAGTTGTTTCGTCATGGCCTCGCCGGCGCCGGTGATTTCCTTCAGGG
>CAYMHP010000075.1:0-19457 GCA_964390225.1 uncultured Solibacteraceae bacterium | reverse complement strand
TCCGCTCGGGATCAACACTTCGGAAAAGACCAGGCAGCTGTTGCCGATGCCCAGCAGAAGAAATCCGGTCAGCACGTTCGATGCTAATTCGCGGCCGCGCGGGACGTATAGACCTCGGCAGCGCGCAAAGGACAGCAGGATACTGCCGGAGAGAAGGAATCGCGCCGCGACCAGAACCAACGGCGGAAAGGATTCGAGCGCTACGCGAATCCCCAAGTACGTCGTTCCCCAGAAGAAGCACACGGCGGCCAGCGCGAGATAAGGCCGGACAAGGGGCTGCCGCGACAAGCCTCTAGAGTAGCAACCGGCCTGGGCAGCCGCGCAGCGGCGGTACCGGCATGGTGATGTCGAACTATGCGAACCGTTTCGTCACCCAAAAGCAACAATGATGTAGTAATGTAACCGTCATGCAAGAACTCCAGATTTTAGTGGATGAACCCTCAAGCCAAGTCCGGGTCCTCCGTTTGATCGGCCCTCTTACTTTGAACACATTATTCGAATTCCAGAACCTGGTCCGAAAAGGAGACCGGACAAAAGGATTGATCCTCGAACTCGCGGAAGTGCCCTACATGGATTCGGCAGGGCTTGGGTCCGTCTTGGGCGCGTTTACCTCGTGCCAGACACACGGGCAGAAGTTCGCATTGGCAAATGTCTCCGACCGCGTCCTCACGTTGCTGCAACTCGCCAAAGTCGATAAGCTTGTCCCGCGATTCGACAGCCTGGCAACAGCCGAAAAACAGGTCGCCGCGAAGGCCTGAGGAAGTCCTTTTCGGCTAATCCGGCAAGGCGTTACCGCCGGGGCTGAGAGAAATTCAGCCGCGTCTCGTGAGGGCGCGGGTCGAGTTGCGGAAAGCACCCCCGCTCTTTGAGCCGTGGCAGGGATGCCGCGGTTCCGCACACGAACGCGCGCACACCGCAACTAGAACTGCCGAATTCAAACGCACGGCGCTAGCGTTTATCCACCACCACCACTCCGCCCTTGACCACTACTTTGGTCTTCAGCCAGTTCCAATAGCCTTCGAGCGGATTGCCGTCCAGAAGGATAATGTCGGCGAGTTTGCCGGGTTCCAGTGTTCCGAGCTGGTCGCCCATCTGAACGTAAGCTGCCGTGTTCGGGCCCATCATCTTGATGAGGTCCTGCATCGAGAACATCACGTTGAGCAGCTTCAGCTCATGATCGAGGCCCGCCTTGGGGTCGTAGCTGGTATCGGTGCAGTAGCCGAGTGTGACACCCGCATCCCATACTGTCCGGGCATTCACCGGCATGTATCCGGCTTCCTCTCCGAGACGAACGCCATCGATGATGCCATCCGGCCATGGCTTGCCGTCGCGGAACCGCGGCTTATTGTCGTCCGCAAAAACGCCGAATACCGGCGTGCCGAAACTGGCAGTACCCAACACCATCGCGCCGGCGGCGGCCACTTTTTTCGCATCCTCCTTGCTGGTCCAATCCTTGTTGGGGAGGTGAACCAGCCGCTTCACACCGGCTTCGACGGCCGCCATCATCGCCGGCGTGCTCACGGCATGCACCTGGATGGTGACGCCGGCTTTCTTTCCCTCGTCCAGCACGGCGCGGAGGTTTTCAATCTCCTTTGCGGTCGGTCCGGGAATCGGGGTCAACACGATTTCTCCGGTGAACTTGACGCCCATCGCAGCCATTTTGCGGATCTCGGCGCGGGCCTGTTGTTCCGTTAGATTGCCTAACTGAAACAACGCTCCGGAGGGGATAATGCGCGGTCCATTGATGAGACCTTTCTCGATATGATCGCGGAGCGTTATGTTCCCTTCGGCCGGCCCGCCGCCGGAGAGGATGGTCGTGTAACCGGCCTCGAGCAGCGCCTGCATCTCCGCCTTCTCATTGGGCCCGGTGTTGATGTGCTTGTGTCCATCGATGAATCCGGGCATGGCAGTCATGCCGCCGGCGTCAATCGTCCAGCCAACCGCGGCGGATGGGTCGCCCGGCGAAACGGCAACGATCTTTCCGGCGCGCACGAGGATAAATCCCCGTTCAATGACGGCGCCCTTGGCCCCGATGATACGGGCGTTTGTGATCGTGAGGTCCTGCGCGGAGAGCGATAGAAGCGACGCGGACGCGGCCAGGCACGCAACTTGTAAGAACCTATGTAGTCTCATGTTCATTCCTCTCTGGCGCCGGATCAAGCAAGCTTCATAATATATAACCAAGCCTCCGCCAGCTTTTCAGGCGCGGCAGTTATGCCGCGATTCCCGTTTAACGCGAAGCCGGACCATGACTGGCGCGAAAAATGCGCGGCCGGCCCGTTCAAAACAGCCTCGGCAGGAACCGCGGTTCGGCTTGGTGCTCGATCGCGCCTCGGGTATGAAGACCGTCCGGGGATTGAAGACTCCGACGCTGATATGATTTATGAATTGCGAGCTTCCCCCGTGGAACGCTCCGCGTCCTCGCAAAAGGGCAAGAAGGAGAGATATGGCGAAATCAAAGAAGCACTCCGTTGGCCGTCGCGGCTTCCTGAAGAGCGCAGCCACGGGAGCAGCGGCGCTGGTAACCACAACTCCGGTCATGGAAGCGCAGGCGCAAAGGAACGGAACGACCGCGACGCCGAGTGGCAGCGCTCCGGCCCCTACGGAGACGCAACTTGCCCGCGAGGCAGGAAACATCCGGCCGCCGGCGGCGGCGCGCACCATCACACGGCCCGGCTCCGACCTCATGGTCCAGACCGTTCGCGACCTCGGCATCGAATACGCCGCCGCCAATCCGGGATCGAGCTTTGAAGGTCTTCAGGAATCGTTCATTAACTACGGCAATCCGCCGAACCGCATGCCGGAATGGATCACGGCTCTGCACGAAGAATCGGCGGTGACCATGGCTCATGGTTATGGTAAGGCGGAGGGCAAGCCGATGCTGGCGCTGCTGCACGGCACCATCGGCATCCAACACGCGGCGATGTCGATTTACCAGGCCTATTACGACCGCACCCCGGTCCTGATGATCGCCGGCAACGATCCGGACTTCATCCCGGCGCATACAGCACACGACATGGCAGGGATGGTGCGCAGCTACACCAAATGGGACGCCGAACCCAAAACCGTCGACGAGGCGCTGCTGGCGCTGCAGCGCGCGTACAACGAAGCCATCACTCCGCCAATGGGGCCCACCCTGGTGGTGCTGAGCTCGGACATTCAGAAGGAGAACGTGCCGAACGCCAAGGTTCCGGCGTACAAGCCGCCGCAGTTCCCCACCATCGATTCAACCCACGCTAGAGACATTGCAAAAGGCTTGCTGGAGGCGCAAAATCCGCGGATTGCCGTTGGGCGCATGCGTACGCCGGAAGGCGTGAAGCGCGCCGTGGAACTCGCTGAACTGGTGGGCGCATCGACGAGCACTTCGGCAACCACTGGACCGATGAGTTTTCCGCAGCGGCATGCGCTCTGCGGCCCGGGCGCGGACACCAATTACGACTACACGCTCGGGCTCGAAGCAGGCGGCGCGCAGGTTTCGATTACTGGACCGGGGCCGGGAAAGCTGGCGGAGCAGCGGGACCGGGACAATATCGATTTCGGCGGCATACGGACTCCGGGCAGACGGCAGTTCGGCGGCCGCCAGACTCCCAGCGCCACTCCCCTCGAGGCCGATGCGGAAGCAAGCCTTCCGCTGATCATCGACCAGGTAAAGCAGCAGATGACCAGCGACCAGAGGAGGCGGATTCAGGAGCGCGCCGCGAAACACGCCCGTGCAAACCATGAAGCTCACGTGACTGCCCTCACGCAGGCGCTGGAGGCCAAGAAGGCAGGATGGAATGCCAGCCCCATCAGCACGGCGCGGATTTACGCGGAACTCTGGCCCCTCATCATGCACGAGGACTGGTGCCTCGCGTCTCCCAGCAATTTTTCGGGCGGCCACAACGTGCAACTTTGGGATCACAATAAGCCGTACAGCTATCTGGGAGGCCAGGGCGCCGGCGGCATGGGTTACGGTGCACCCGCTTCGGTCGGCGCCGCGCTGGCAGCCAAGGCGCGGAACCGGATTGTGGTAAACGTGCAAACCGATGGCGATCTGAATTATGCTCCGGGCGTCCTCTGGACGGCCGTGCACCATAAACTGCCGATGCTGACCGTGATGCACAACAACCGGGCCTGGCACCAGGAATACATGTTCATCGAGTACATGGCCGGAGTGCGCGGGCGCGGCGCGGAGCGCGCGGACATTGGAAGCACGCTGCGGGATCCGTTTATCGACTATGCCAAGATGGCGGCGGGCTATGGTATGGCCAGCGAGGGACCGATCAGCGAACCGGTGAAATTGGCGGCGGCGTTGAAGCGCGGCGTGGCGTCCGCCAAACGCGGTGAGCCTTACCTGATCGACGTCATCACCCAGCCCCGGTAAGGAACATGGGAATGAAGAAGAATCCAAAGAGATACTGGTTGGCCGCGGCGGCAGTCATCGTACTGGCGGCGCCGGTGGTGACGGTCAACGCTCAGGAAGGCGAGCGCGGCGGTGCCGCCCCGGCCAAGAGCGTTCCGGCGCCCACTAGCCCGGTGAGCGGAAACGCGAATGCAGGCAAAGCTCTCTATTACACCTACGGCTGCTATGCGTGCCATGGATACAATGGCGAGACCGGAGCGCGGCCCTTCGTCGGACGGTGGGGGCACCTGGCGACGGAGCAGGACTTCCTGACATTTCTCCGCGGCCGCGCGAATGTGGCGCCGGTGGTACCGTCGACATCGATGCCAAATTTCAGCGAGACCTCGCTTCCCGACAAGCAGGCGAAGGATATTTACGCTTATATCCGCACGTTCAAGAGTTCGGCGCCCGCTGAACTGAAGGATGCTCCGGCGCTAAACGCGATCCTCGATGCGGCGAAGAAGCCGAAGCAATAAGCTTCGGATTACCGGCCCGGCTGAAACAAAACCGTTCGCTACCGTTTCCGTTGGCGGCGACTCGCCAACTGCGGAGCCATAAACACAGCCCGATTTCCCGCGCTAAGGCTTCCGCACCGGCACGCGCACGTTCCCAATCCAGAGCGTCTCGCCGACGTAACGGATAGCCGCCGCGGGCGCGGCTGCCGCCTGCATCGCTGGAGCCACGAAGGGACGGACTGCATTTTGCACCGCCACGTCCGAGAAGTATTCAACGTGAGAGCAGGCGAACGCGCGTTGCGCGGAGCCAAAGCTCAACGCCGAATGAGTAGGCACCACGAGGTCGTGATCCACGCCGCTCATGGCCCCCATCAAGGCGCCTTCCACGTCGATGCCGAATCCCGAGGGTCCCATATTCATGTCGTAGGTGCTGCCCCAACAGTAGACATTCGCCGGATCAGACGCCTCATTTAACGTCTTCAGCGTGTCCGAACGCTCTTCCATCACGGCGATTCCCGGCGGCAGTGCGGGGCTGTCGTATACGAACGACCAGGCGGCAACCATGGGCGAAACGACGGGAATCGCGCCTGCGATGTAAGACCCGAGCTTGAACAGAAGGTTCACGAACGCGCGTCCGACGTTGGCCAGCGGAGTGCCTTCGTGGGGTGTCCCGAACGTGAGCACAGCAACCTCGCCCGGGTACCCCGATCGCCGCAGCTTCGCATGCGCGATCCGCGCCACCAGGCCGCCGCGCGAATGCGCCACGATCGTCAGGCGTTTCGCCCTCAGATGATTCCCAATCAGATCGGCCAGTTCACTCGCGTTGTCGCTCACCGGCAGGAACGTGTCGTGCTCGTACCGGTAGATGGGCACGCCAAGATTTGCCGGAAATAGATCCTTCAGAGATTGGATGCTGCAAGACACCGTCCCGTGCACGAAAACGATCGCGTTGTCGGGTTCGCGCACAGTACTGATCGAGGCCAGGTCCACGCAGTTGCGGGCGATGTCGGGAAAGCGCTCGCACATATCCGTAAGGCGTCGGCGGTAGGTCGGGTCGGTGTTGAGAGCCGGCGCCGGCTTCGTCAAACGCCGTAGAATACGGCCTACGATATAGCCGGCACTGCCCCGGATGGAAGCGACATACCCGTGTCCCGTGCGGCGCATGTCGCGCCAGTGGTCAATTACGGCAGACTGCGCGCCGTAGTACCCGCGCGCTTCGAAGATGGTTTCCAAACGATGCTCGGACGAGCCGTAGCGATACCTCAGGCGATCCAGGCGATTCTCGTCGCGAAAACTCGACGTGTATTCCAGCATGAGTTGCCGCGCGTCCGCGGCGACGGGAATAATGACTGTGGTGTGGTCGTGCCAAGCCAAGGTGTCCGGCCGGTCATCCGCCGTTTCCGGGATGCTGGAATAAAGTGCTACGGCCTCTTCGAGTTGTTCGAGTTTGCCCTGGCTGGCCCAGTCGAACTCGACGCTTTCCCTCACGGCGCGGTCGGCCCAAAGTTCGATGGCGTCATGAGCGGAAACTGCGTTGGCATCCTGTTTAACGAGCGAGTTCTCAGTATTCAGAAACTCCCGGAGCCGGTTAGCGGCCGCGATGTTACTGGCCCGGGCAATGACATCCGCCAGAGAAGGCGGCAGATTGTTTTCTATGACGATGGCCTCAACCGGGCTCCATTCCCCGTTTCGAAGAGCGGCAACGTTCCACATGGGAGTACCTCCGTCGCGTTAATTATATTGGGATACGGGTCGGTGGACCAGGCCGTGAGCGAGTACGCATTACGCATTCGGAGGTTGTGGAAGTAAGCCAGACGCGGATTACTGCCTGTTCGTCCGCTTGACGGACGGCGTCTCGGGACGTGTACAGTTACGGCGCGACGCAACACGTCCGTGGCTGCGTGCGCCTCGCTTTTGCAGTTTGAATCTGAATCCTTAAGAGAGTGACGCCTACACCGCCGCGTTTTGCGGATGCGCGACCTGCGCGCCGGGGAGACGGAAACAAAACGTGGCGCCTTGCCCCGGCTGCGACTCCACCCACATCTCGCCACCGTGATCTAAGATTGCTTGGCGTGTTAGGGCGAGGCCCAGACCGAGGCCATTACGCTTACCGCTGACGAAGGGTTGGAACAGCTTGGAGCGAATTTCCGGCGATATCCCCGGGCCCGTGTCTTTCACACTGACCAGAGTCGAGCCGTCCTCCTGTAGGCTCGCCGCGATCCGCACTTCGCCGCCACCGGGCATGGCTTCCAAGGCGTTCGAGATCACGTTCAAAAATGCGCGCTCCATGCGGCTTCGTTCGAGCGGCAGCTCGAGCTCGGGCGGGATCGAAAGCGTAAGGGCCACGCCCTGAGCGTCGGCGACAGGCGCAAGCGCATCGCACACGGCCGACGCCACTTCGCGCAAACGGCACAGCTCCGGCTGCCGGCTCTTGCCACGCGAAACGTTGAGCAGGTCCTGGAGAAGTTCCTGGATTCGCCGCGATGCCTGATAAATGTTCCCCGCCAGGCGCTTGACATGGCCCTGAGGCAACTCGCGGTCCACCAGCATTTCAGCGCCGCCGTAGATCGCCGCAAGCGGATTGCGAAGGTCGTGCACAATCGACGCCGACAGCCGTCCAATGGTTGAGATACGTTCCTGGTGGATCAGGTCCTCGCGGGCCTGCCGGATCGAGGCGCACATCGCATTGAAGGTGCGCGCCAGCCTTCCCAGCTCATCTTCTCCGTGAGCCTCGACTTCGATCGCGTAGTTTTGCCGGGCCACTTCCGCCGCGGCGCGGTCGAGTTGCTTGACTGGCTCCACAATCCGTCGCGCCAGCAGATAAGTAAGCACCAACCCGATCGAAACCGCGATTACCCAAAGCAGAATAATATTGGTGTAGAGCCTCGAAATGCGCCGTCGCGCGGCCTCGAAGGAGCGGAGAATCAGCAGGCGCGCAACGGGCTGTCCGGTAATATCGAGAAGCGGCGTCTCAAAGCGCGCGTACTCCACCACTCCGTCGCTGACCCGGCCTCGCGCGCTGGGAGCCGCGGAGCCGGACGACACCACCGCGGTGGCGCGTGGGTTCAGAGTCGAGGCGATGACCCTTCCTGAAGCCACGAACAGAAATTCGCTGCCGCCGGTTTCTTCTTTTAACGACTGCGCCACCAGCGCGTCCACGTGGTACCCGGCTACCAAAACGTTCAGCAGGCCTTGCCCGTGCGAAGTCTGGACATATACGGGCGTCACCGAGATGTGGTACAGCTCGCCATCCTGCAGAAAGAATCCCGAGGACTGCTGGGGAAAGCGAGCCTCCGCCATCCGCACGACGTCCATGTGTTTGCGCAATGAGAGGCCGGTAACGCCCCCGAGCGAGGCAATGACCTTGCCGCGCGGATCGGTCACCAGAAAAATCGCATTGGCATCCGAGATTTTCGACCACAGTTCGCCTGCGCTATCGCGAATCGTGGCCTGATCGCCTGTGCTAAAGGCGGCGCGCACATCCGACATGGTGCTGAGAATACGGCTGACGGACGAGAGCAGTTCGGCGCGTGAGTTCCAGATCGATGTGTATGCCTGGAAGCTCGCGCGCACCTCCGCATCCAGGCTGTCGGACATGGTGCTGTTGATGTCGCGCAGAATAATCTGGCCAGCAATCACGAACAGCACCGTGACGGCAACGGAAGTCGATAGCAGGATCTTCCACAGCAACGATAGCCGCGAGAATCGCCAGGCAATCATTTCGACGCTCCGGGATACGTTTCCCCTTCGACCACCGGCGGATAGTCTCTGCCGTACTTGTTCAGATGCGGCGCGGGGATGAAGCCGGTTTCCGAGATGGAAATTAACGGGAGAGTCAGGCCGGCATCGGAGACCGCGATCCGCCGCTCCAGAGCGGCCAGGTTCTCCGGCACGGCGCGCTCGTGGAAGAGGTGCAGCTGGTACTCGCCGGCGGGCACGTTATTGAAGGAAAAATTTCCCGAGGCCGGCGTCACCACCAGCCAGGGCGTCCGCTGTACGGCGATGATGGCACTCATCGTCGGATGGATATTGCAGAACACCCGCACGACGCCGGAGTGTTTGAAGACGACGCTGCGGTTCGTCCCCGGAGCATACAGTCCGACATCGAAGGGCTGCCCGCTGAAGTTAGAAAACGCATTGTGGAAGATCGGGTCGTAGTTTGGAAAGTCTACCGTGCTTCCGACGGGAATCGCCAGCACGTGCGGCGTGAACCGTTTCTCTCTTTGCACCATTTGCGTGCGTTTCGGCTGCGGGGCAGGCGCGGCCCGGTCCAAGGGTTCGAGCCAAAGCACCACACCCGTGTAGTCTTTGTGTTTGCGGACCGCGACATCCCGAGAATTCGTGATTTCCACAGTTCCCGACACGGCAGCTCCGCGGGCCGGCGTCCAGAGAGCGGCATAGAGCGCGCTAGAAAAGATAAGCCAACGCCAAATCATAATGATTATTCAACCGAGTGCCCTGCCCCAGGTAGACCGTCCGCACCTGGGATACTTCGGGACCCAACAGGACATTAGGCGCAATCCGGAAGAAAACGTTCCCCCCGAATAAGAGATTCTTACCGATGGCCCCGGGAAACAGGTCGGAGTTGCGATCATCCTGCTCGCCCAGGAACAGGTGGAAATCCAGGCGAGACGCGGCGCGTATGGTGAACTGTCCCCATCCACCGGTGCTGTGAACCGGTTCTCCTCGCCCGTTGTCAATCCCGAAGCCCTGCCGGATCGGTCCCGTCCCAAGGTGGGACACGTTTTCGCCATGGTAGAACGCGCCTGTGAATTCCAGGCGCCGGATGGGGTTGTAGAACCAGTCAACGGAGAAAACGCGAGAGGGTACAGAAACTCCGCCCGCGTGGGTGGTGCTGACGTGAAAGCCCGGCGCGATCTCCAGACGGCGCTGGTCGTCGAACTTATAGAAAACCTCGAAGCGCCCCTCCAGGCCGGGACGCGAGGCCTCCACGGACCCGGTGACCTGGCTACCCGCATACGGACCGGTCTCGCGAGTCTGCACCACGCCGAGTTGGGCCCGCAGACCCGAGGCTCTGCTGAACGAAAAATCCTGCTCAAATCGTGCCTGGGGGATCCAGAGCCAAAGGTTGCCCGCCGCGGTCAGCGGCGAAACCCCGACCTGCGCCAGCGAACTCGGTTCGCGCGGATTGAAGATCGGCTTCTCCATCCCGACCATGACGCTGCGAGTCGCCCAATCGATCTGGATGGAACCGGTGCGCACCCGAAAAGTCTGGCTGAGCGGCAGAGTTCCGGAGAAGAAATCCATGTAAACCGAGCCATGGACGCGGCCACCCCAGAGAGTCCCGGGCCCGCGGAAATCGAGCCCAATGATCGACTGCCGGATGGTGGCTCCGGCCCGGTTCGGCCCGGGGGCGAAGGCAATGGTCGGGTAATCGTTGCCCCCGTTCTGCCGGGAATCCAAAAACGCGTTGAACAACGCCATTCCCGTAAGGCGAACCGGGAGCTTTTGAGACGCTTCTACCTTGCTCTGGGCCAGCTCCTCGATACGGTGCTCATGAATCGTAAGCTGTTCTTGCACCGTGAGTTGCCCCTCGGGAGCCAGTTGATCGGGCGCGTTTGGAGCCTCCACGGCGTGGCTGGCACTCACCTCCGCGCGGAGTGCCCGGACTTCGTCGAGCAGCGCGCGGTTCTCTTGCTCGAGGCGATCCAACCGTTGGAGGATGAGGGAAAGATCGGGGGAGCTTTGAGCGCAGAGAAGAGCGGGAATGAACAGCAGCAGGCCGACGAGGGCTCTAGTCAGTCGTAGCATCGAGAAGTTGCTCCAGCTTTCGCCGCACTTGGGCTGGCGAGAAGGGTTTCGGGAAGAAGGCATCCACCTTCATCTCTTCGATTCGCGCGGGCGTATCCGGGTCTGTATCGGCGCTTACCACGATGATCGGCATTCGCGACATGCGGCCATCCTCCCGAATCCGCTGGATGAATTCAAATCCATCCATACGAGGCATATTCAGATCGGTAATGACGGCCCCCACGGCAAAGCCGGGCTGGTTCAGGAGGCGCAGGGCCTCGAGTGCGGAGGAGACCAGCAGGAGCGAGACCCCCGGCATACCCAGCAGCGCCATTTCCATGGTGGCAGCACTATTTTCCGAGTCTTCGACGATGAGGATCTGGCGAGTAGGTTCCAACTGCACCGGCAGGGTCATCTCGTCATTGTGATCCATTTGAATTCTTGTAAGTGATTGAATCTTCAGTAAAAACTGTAAACTTAATTAAGGCACGAAACGATAACCCACCCCGTGCACGGTGAGGAAATGGCGCGGCGTGTTGGGCTCGGGCTCGAGTTTCTGCCGCAATTTAACCACATGCGCGTCGACCGTGCGCGTGTTTGGAAAGAACTCGTAACCCCATACCGAGTTCAGAATCATGTCGCGGGTGAGAGGCCGGTCGGGATTTTGCAGAAAAAAACAGAGCAGGTTGTACTCGGCAGGCGTGAACTTGAGCTCCTCACCCTTCCGCGTCACGACTCGTCGTTCGAAATCCACTTCGATCTCGCCGAAGTGCGCGACTTTACGGCCGTCCGGCGCCGCCCGGCGAAGCACGGCGCGAATCCGCGCCATCAGTTCGCGAGTGCCGAACGGCTTGACGACGTAGTCGTCGGCTCCAATCTCGAGCAGGAGGACTTTGTCGAGTTCCTCCCCCACCGCGCTCAACACGATGATGGGTGTGGCGACATGCGCCGCGCGTAACTGCTTACAAATCTCGGTTCCGCTCATGCCGGGCAGGCGCAGGTCGACCAGCATTAAATCGGGCTTGGTTGTGAGAGCCTTATCGAAGCCGGCGCGGCCGTCAGCGGCCAACACGGCGCGAAAGCCCTCCTGCTCCAGCATGACGCCAATCGTGTCGCGCAGGCTGTCGTCATCGTCGATGACCAGAATCGATTGCATTCGTGCTTTTTAATTGTAACTAACGTGACGGATGTGCTTGATGCGAGTTGATATACTGAATCCGCCAACACGGGGTAACTGAACGATGCGTGTAACTGTAATCGGAACCGGATACGTCGGCAGCGTCACTGGCGCTTGCCTCTCCTACTTAGGCCATCACGTCACGTGCGTGGACAGCGATCAGAACAAGATCGCCAGATGGAACCGGGGCGAATCGCCGATTTACGAGCCCTATCTCGACGAGATTATCGCAATGGCATCGCGGCGTGGCGGAATCGAGTTCACCACCGAACTCGCCGAGGCCGCACGGGCCAGCGATGTGATCTTCATCGCGGTGGGCACGCCTCCGTTACCCAGCGGCGCGGCAAACCTGAGTTATCTCGAGGCGGCCGCGCGCAGCATCGGCGCGGCGATGGATGGCTCGCGTTTCCGTGTTGTGGTGAATAAGTCAACAGTGCCGGTTGGTTGCGGCAACCTGGTGGAAACGCTGGTTAGAGAGGGCATTTCCGAAACCCACCCCGCGGAGCGCACACAAATCCGGTTTGGCGTTGCCAGCAATCCCGAGTTTTTGCGGGAGGGCTGCGCGGTCTCCGACTCCCTTTATCCCGATCGCATTGTGGTGGGCGCTTCCGACGAAGAAACCATGCGCACCATGCTTGAACTGTACCGTCCGGTGGTGGAACAGAGCTTCAATCCGCCAGTGGGTGTGCCGAGGCCATCGTCCACATTAAGAGTTCCACTAGTCAGCACATCGCTCACCAGCGCCGAAATGATCAAATACGCGGCGAACGCGTTCCTGGCTATGAAGATCGGGTTCGCCAACGAAATGGCGAACATCTGCGAGCGGGTAGGCGCCGAATGCACCGAAGTCATGCAGGGGATAGGCCTCGATTCGCGAATCGGCGCGAAATTCCTGAATGCCGGCGTGGGCTGGGGCGGCAGTTGTTTCGGGAAAGACATTCAGGCGCTGCTTCAAACCGCGACCGAATACGGCTACCACAGCAAACTCCTGCAGGCGACTCTCGATGTCAATACGGCGCAGCGGCAGATGGTGATCCAAAAGCTGCAGGAAAAACTGTACATCCTGAAAGGCCGCACCGTCGGGCTGTTGGGCCTCGCCTTCAAACCAGACACAGACGATTTGCGCGACGCGCCGAGCCTGCATATCGCCGAACGGCTGCTCCAGATGGGCTGCAGGGTGAAGGCGTACGACCCGATCGCGATGCCGATCTGCCAGGAACTCCACCCCGAACTGAAGATCCGTTACTGCAAATCGCCGCGGGAAGTTGCGGAAGATTCCGATGCTTTGATCGTGGTGACGGAGTGGAAGCAGTTTCACGATCTGCCGCTGGGCGAACTCGCCAGCGTAATGGCAAAGCCGGTTCTGGTGGATGGCCGCAACGTCTTCACTCCGGAGATCGCCACGGCAGCCGGGTTCGATTACACGGGAATCGGCCGCTGTCCGCGCCCGCAGGCCAGGAACAGCAACGGAAACGGGCACGCGCACGACGGGCACACCGAAACAACCCCGCTGTTGCGCTCGGTCAGTACCTAACCTTGTGATGCGCCTCGCGAATGGCAGTTCCCAGCGACTGTCCTAATACTTGGGCTCCGCCGATCACTGTTCCCGTAACGGTTACGCGCGAACCCCTGGAGGGCACCCCGGTTCCCGACAGGACGTAAATCCGGCCGCTGGGATCCTCGATCTGATATCCGCCCGCACCGAGGACGCCCACGGAATTGACCACGGTACCCTCCACTCTCACCGTCCGGCGATAGTACCGGCTGGGATCGGCGTTGATGCGCGCGATGCGGACGGGCGCGCACGCCGTCAGGAAAAGCGCCGCCAACGGCGCTGCTGCCCAAGCGATTCGCTGCTTCATTTGCCCTCACGATTCCAGACGAAAATCAGCCGCCATTGCGTTTCGAGGTTAAGCACGGCTTAATGGAAAGTATGGCTTGGCTGAAAGTCGGAACGCTCTCCGATCTACCCGAAAACACAGTCATGGAAGTCAGTGTCGGCGAAGAAATGTATGCGATTTGCAACGCGGGGGGCACGATCCGGGCCCTCAGCGGAACGTGCCTGCACCAGGGCGGCCCATTGGGGCAGGGCCAGGTCGCAGACGGCCGACTGATCTGTCCCTGGCACGCCTGGGAGTATGATTGCCGCACGGGCGAAAACTGCGACGATGCTTCCGAACGGATCGCCACCTACGAAGTTAAGGTGGAAGGGAACGAGATCCTGCTGCTGGTCCCCTGAAATGCCCGAACTCCCGGAGGTGGAAACCGTAACGCGGTCGATCGCGCCGCTGGTTGGGCGCCGTATTCTGACGGCGGAGTTTCGCTGCCTGCGCGTGCTGCGCGGGGGCGATCCGGAAGATATGGCAGCGCGCATTCAAGGGCGCAGGATCGCGGCGGTGAAGCGCTACGGAAAATTCATCCTGGTTTCGCTCGAAGGCGGCGGCTACCTGGTGGTACATCTCGGCATGACCGGCCGGCTGTTGCTGGGCGGGCCTGCCGGGAAGCACACGCACGCGGTGTTGACGCTCGACCGCGGAGTGCTCCTCTATGACGACAGCCGGCAATTCGGACGACTGCAGTACAGCCAGGAATTTCCGCAGCGCATCCTCAAGCTCGGCCCCGAGCCGCTGGAGGTGTCGGTCGCGGCTTTCACGGCCGCGCTGCGGCGCCGCAAGACGCGGGTCAAGGCCTTGCTGCTGAACCAGGATTTTGTCCGGGGCATCGGCAACATTTATGCCGACGAGGCACTGTTTCGGGCGGGGATTCACCCGCTGGCGCTCGCCTCACGGCTGCGCGCCGACCGCGTCCGCCGGCTGCATGAAGCGATTGTCGCGGTTCTGACGGAAGCGATTGCGGCCGGCGGTTCCTCCATCTCCGATTACGTGGATGCCGAAGGGCGGAAGGGATTTTTCCAGTTCAGCCACCGCGTTTACCAGCGGACCGGCGAGCCTTGCGTGGTGTGCGGCGCGCGCATCCGGCGGCTGCTGGTGGCGCAGCGATCATCGCACTTTTGCCCAAAGTGCCAGAAGCGGTAATGAAGCCGGGCCCTGCGCCGTCACCGGAGCGGCTGGACATTGCTCTGGGTGAGCGGACGGAAAACGATGTGCTCAACGTCCTTTTCGTTCTCGCAGACCCAGTCCATCAGTTCGGTGTCGGGCACGAATTCCCATCCGATGGTAACCGTCCAAGGTTTGCTATAGGCCTTCGGATCGTCGATAGTCACCTGCACCTGCATGTGCCCGAAATCCGGGCGGCGGAAGCGCTCGAGAATATGCAGAGCTTCGCTGTGCGGGTGCCCGGCATCGTCGAGCCACGTCTTTTCATTCAGCCCGACGGTATCGACGACCAGCGTATCCCCCTCCCATTTGCCGACCGAGTAGCCGAACCAGGCCGGGTCGCGCTCTTCGGGCAGGGGCCGGCCATCGGTAAAGATCTGGCGGTAGGAGTGGAAAGCCTCGAATAGCATCACCAGCAGGCCCGGGGTTTGCACGAGCTTTTTGGGCATGTGGTGGGCGTCGAAATCGGTGACGCTGTGCGGAAGGCAGCGCCCGCTCGGACGATCGCGGCCCTCATTCTCCTGGCGCTCTTTGTACAGCTTCGCCGCCCAGGGCTGCATGGGGACTTCAATCCCATCGGCCGCGAGATTTTCCAGGTATTTACTGGTGGGAGCCTGCCAGATGCCCGAGAAATCCGGCTTGCCGTCGGGCGTCCGGGGAGCAGGGGCGGACAGGTTCGGCCTGCCATCTTTCGTCCGCGGAATGCCGGGCGTCGGATACTTCACCCATTGAGCCGCGGCTGGGATGGCAACGAGCACGACGCCGCACAATGTCCGGAGTGCGGAGTGACTGAAGATAGCGCGCATAAACCGCCTTTCCGGATCAGAGTATATATCAGGCGAACTAGAAGACTGTTGGCGCTTGCTGAAGCAGCGGTGCCTACTGCTGAACGGCCGGTGCCGGCTGGCCGGTGAGGTCTTCAAACGCGGCGGGCGGATTGTGGTAGAGGATGCGCTGGCAACTCTCACAGGCCATAATGCGGTCGCCGCGCTTGAGATCCTGAAAGAACTGGGGCCGAATGGCCATCTGGCAGGCGCTGCAGCGGCCGTCCAAAGCCTCGGCGATACCGATGCCCCGGCGCGCCTTGCGAACCCGTTCGTACTGCTGGTAGGTCGCGGCAGCAATCTTTTTGACGATTTCCGCGCGTTCCTGATCCAGTTCCCGATGAGCCTTCTCGTCTACCGCGGTGCGCTCACGGGCCTGCTGCTTTTCGGCCTCTACCTCGGCCTTCTCCGCTTTGAGCGCGGCTTCGGCGGCCTTGACATTCTTATCGAGCGGCTCGGATTCCGACATCAGCTCCAGAATGCGATCTTCGAATTTGCGAATTTCTTTCTGGCAGAATTCAATTTCGTTCTGAAAGGCGCGGTACTGCTCGTTGGTCTTGGCCTGGAGCATCTGGTCTTTCAGCTTCGAGATCTTCTGTTCCTGAGACTGGATGTCGCTCTCGCAGCTCTTGCGTTCCTTCAGGTTCGCCGTCAGCGCGGCCCGGTCGGCTTCCAGCTTGCGCTCATGCGAGACGAGTTTCTTTTCGATTTCGGCGATGTGCTTGGGGAGAGCGGTGATTTCCCGCGTGAGATCGCCAAGGCGATTATCAATCTCTTGTAAACGGATCACCAACTGCAGGTCGGGGAGCATTCCTTACTCGCAGTGTAGCATCCGGTAGAGAGGCTCGCCACCGGAGCGGCATGGCGGCGAGCCTAGTCCGCTCAGAAGTTGAAGCGAACGACGACGTCTCCGGCGCGCGGCCCGGGCGCAGCATAGGTCGCGGCGAGCGGGACCGAGGTGTTGATATATCCGAAGCCGGAGACCGGCTGGCCGTTGCGGAACACGGGCGTCGCGGCCGCATTGGTGGAAGTCGGGTTCTGGAAATACGCGCGATTGAAGATGTTGGTGAACTCCATGCGGACTTGCATGGTCACCCGCTCCTTGAGACGGAACGTCCGTCCGAAGTTCAGATTCTCCGACGGCCTTCGCGGGTACCGGTAATCGCTGTAATAAGCCGCCGATGTCCCGAACTGTCCTTTCGCCGGGTCGGCCCAAGCCTTGGGATTCAGCACCAGGGTGTTGCTCGGGTCGAAGCAGTGGCAGTTGATGTCGACGGTATACAGCGGCTGGCCCGCAACGCGGTTGGCGAACGTACCGGTGCCGGTGGGCGGAGCAAGGCTACTGGAAGCGCCGCCGGGGACAGGACTCGGAGCCCGGAAGAGCAGCGAGTTCAGCGAATTGTTCGCAAAGGGGGCGAGAATCGGCAGCCCGCTTCCATACGTGAATACGCCCCCGAGTTGCCAGTCGCGCACGACCCAGGACAGCACTTTGTTGCCGCCCAGTTTGGGCAGCCTGTAGTTGACAGCCGTCACCGACGTGAACGTCTGGTCCTGCCCAGAAAGGTATTTGTCGATCTGGCGATTGAAGACATCGTTGACCACTGCCCCAACGCCGCCGGGGCCAACGGTGTCGCTTTCGGTGCCCAACTGCAGTTCCTTCTGCCAGGTAAAGGCGCTGGTGAAATCGAGGCCGCTCGAATAGCGTTTGGTTACCTTCACCTGCAGAGAGTCGTACCAGGTCTTCCCCAACGGAGACCACAGGCTATTGATGTTGGTGAACTGCGGGAAGGGCCGCAACGACTGTGCGACCGATTGACTGAGCGGGAACCCGGCATACGGCGCCTTGTTGAAGCCGCGCGCAACGGCGGTCGCGGAGGTCAACGGCGAATTCAGCAGCGTGATATCGTCCGGATTGTTCAGGCTCAGGCCGTGAGCGGCCAAGATCTGCGGGCTGATGGCGTTCAGGTTGTTCAGCACGTTGGATTGCCACCAGACGCCGCGGTTCCCGACGTACGACGCTTCCACTGACAAATTGCGCGTGATCTCCCGCTGCAGCCCTATACTCCACTGCATCTGCCGCGCGGGGCGGCCGGCGTTCGGATCGATCCAGTTGGGCGTCAGCGCAGCCGGCGTGCCGTTGATCGGAAATTGGCCTGGATTGAAATTGGGCCATGCGAGCTGTTGAGGTGTTAGAGGCACTCCCTGCGAGAGGAGCATGGCGGGCTGGCCGAACGAAGGTGCGCTGAACGGCACGTTGGAGGTAGCCCCGGCCGTTCCTCCTTCGCCCGTGCCACTGTAAACAATTCCCCACCCGGCGCGGAGGACCCACTTCGGCGTGATCTGGTAGGCCGCTCCCAAGCGCGGCCCGATCGCGTACGGATAGTTGCTGGCAAACGAGCAGTGGCAGGTAGCTTCGTAAATCAGCGCGCCAGGCAGCCCGCCCGCCGTGGGGTTCGGCGTGGTGGGGGAGAAGCTTGGAGCCCGGCCATACTGCTCGCGAAGGTAGGTCGAGTAATCCCATCGCACGCCGTAGTCTAGGGTAAATTTGCGCGTGACCTTCCAACTATCTTGCAGATAGATGCCCCACTGCGTTTTGCCCATACGCACTTGCGACGGCACCGCGTCCACGCCATGATCGACCATCCCTAGCAGAAAGCTGGCATACGCGAAGCCGGTGGTGCCGCCCTGAAGCGTCTGTCCATTTAGGGAATAGAGCGAGGTCTGGGCGGTCGAAAACGAGTACTGGCCGTTTTCCGGGGTGAACGGCGAAGTCGGATAGCCTTCGATGCGCAACTCCGCACCGGCTTTGTAGGTGTGGTTGCTCTTGACCCACGTCATGCTGGTATTGAAGGTCGGTTTGATCATGAGGGTGCGCGTCTGGCCCAGCGGCCCCATCGGGACCATGCCTCCGAATCCCGTGCAAATCGTCCCTTGCAGCGTGCAAAGGCCGTCGAACCGCGGGAAGTTCCGTTTGAGCGTTGCGCCCGTCAATCCGAGTTGCTGCTGGGCATCGTAACTCAGCACCGGAGACTTGTCTTCAAAATCCAGGTGCTGATAACCGGCGCCGGCGTGGAACAACAGCGTCGGCGACACGGTGTACTCGAAGTTCAGACGCTCGGTGTGCGACTTGATAAAGTTGCCCCGCGCCTGGGTGATCGGCAGCGGCAGCCCGTCGGCATTGCCGGTTCCCGGCGAGTATTGCTTCTGCGTACCCGAACTCGAGGCATAGAAGGAGATTTTCGCCTTCGCCCCGATCAGTTGATCGGCCTTAAACGCGGGAAAGTTGGTTAGCGTATCGGACGGGAACACCGGAACGATGTTGTTGATGAGCCCGGAATTCGTCGGCATCGGAATCAGATTCTGCACCTTGACGGCAACCGGGTCGAAGCGATTTTGCGGAATGAGGTTTCCGGGAAACGGATCATTCACCAAC
The DNA here is from genome assembly GCA_964390225.1 of uncultured Solibacteraceae bacterium. Lineage (GTDB taxonomy): Bacteria > Acidobacteriota > Terriglobia > Bryobacterales > Bryobacteraceae > PSRJ01. The sequence continues at coordinate 380 of CAYMHP010000075.1, read as the reverse complement.
ACACCGTTGACGGGGCGGGCCGTCGCTGGATCGTAGATGGTGTTCTCGAGAATGGCGCGGCCCAGCGGGTCGCTTCCAAGGTTCCGGTTGGTCAGAATGCCGCTGAAGTCCCCGCTGCGCATCGCAGCGGTTGGAACGGTTTGCGCAGTCGTATTGAAGATCTGGCTCTCGCGATACTGCTCCAGGTTGAAGAAAAAGAACGTGCGGTCGTGGCCGTTATACACCTTGGGAATCCAGACGGGCCCGCCGATGTTGAACCCGTAATCGTTCCGGCGCTGCTGCGGCTTTGCGTTGGTATACGGCTGAGCCGCGTTGTAAGCTTCGTTGACGTTATAGTCGTACGCAGTGCCGTGGAACTGGTTCGTTCCGGATTTCATGGT
>CAYMHP010000074.1:0-19558 GCA_964390225.1 uncultured Solibacteraceae bacterium | reverse complement strand
GGTTACGTGAGCGTGCTATTCTTTCTATTCTGGGCTGCCGACATACTCCTCCTGAAACCAGGTGTCTGATATGCAAGTGGTGATCGAAGATCCGCGCCTTGTTCCGATACGCCAAAAGGTGGAGGCTGGCGAAAGGCTCTCGTTCGACGATGGCGTCGCGCTCTACCAGACCGGCGACATCCTGGCCCTCGGCTTCCTGGCAAATCTTGTTCGCGAGCGGCTCCACGGCGATACCACGTACTTCAACGTAAACCGCCACATCAACCCCACGGACGTGTGCGTGGCCAGTTGCCGGCTTTGCGCCTTCGGCAAGCGTGTACGGGATCCCAAGGCCTACACCATGTCGCTCGAAGAGGTGTGGCATCGCGCCGGCGAAGGGTGGAGCGAAGCGGTCACCGAATTCCACATCGTTGGCGGCCTTCACCCCGAACTGACGCTCGATTGGTATTGCGAGATGCTCCGCGGCCTCAAGCAACGCTTTCCCCAGGTGCATCTGAAGGCGTTCACGATGGTCGAGATTGCATACCTGGCGCGGCGAACCAAGATCTCCATCCGCGAAACTCTCGAGCGGCTGCGCGATGCGGGTATGGACTCGCTCCCCGGCGGCGGCGCCGAGATTTTCAATGAGCCGGTCCGGCGCATCATCTGCGATCACAAGATCGATGGCAACGAGTGGATCGAGACAGCGCGCATCGCGCACCAGCTTGGGTTGCGCTCGAACTGCACGATGCTCTACGGCCACATCGAAAACGAGCAGGATCGCGTCGATCACCTGATCCGCCTTCGCGAACTGCAGGACGACACGCACGGATTCGTCACGTTCATCCCCCTGGCCTTCCATCCCGATAACACGCCGCTTCACCACATTGCCAAGACCACGGGCTTTGACGACATCAAGGCAATCGCGGTGGCGCGCCTGATGCTCGATAACATTCCGCACATCAAGGCCTACTGGGTGATGATGACGCCGAAGGTGGCGCAGATCGCTCTGCGCTTCGGGGCGGACGATATCGACGGGACCATCGTGGAAGAACGGATCTACCACGATGCCGGTGCCACGACGAAGCAGGGGCTTCGCCGCGCCGAGCTGCTGCAGTTGATCCGAAAGGCCGGCCGCGAGCCGGTGGAGAGGGACACGCTCTACCGTCCCGTCCAGCGCACCGAATCCACATTTACCGTATTGGTTTAGCTTTATGAAGAAATTCGCCGTTGTTGCACGCCTCGGCCTCGTCGCCTTTCTTTGCGTCAACACGCAATCGTCCGCGCAGCAAGCGAGCCGGTCGGCGGGCACGGAGTCCGGATTCGCCGTATTCCAGCAGCGCTGCATGGGCTGCCATGGCAATCCGAACGTGGAACGCGCGCCCTCGCCGGCGGCGATCCGTGAAATGACCCCGGAGCACATCTACGAGGCGCTGACCACGGGAGCGATGAAGGGCCAGGGCGCCAGTCTCAGCGACGACCAGAAGCGCATGGTTGCCACCTTCATGAGCGGCCGGCCGCTCGGCAGCCTGCAGGAAGGCGATGCCAAAAGCATGCCTAACCAGTGCGCCAGCAACCCGCCGATGGCCGATCCCGCTTCCGAGCCTGCCTGGAATGGCTGGGGCAACGACCTCTCGAATACCCGTTTTCAGCCCGCCAAGGCCGCGGGCCTGACTGTCGCGCAGACGCCCAAGCTGAAATTGAAGTGGGCATTCGGTTATCCGACGGGCCTGTCGGCGTATGGCCAACCGGCCGTAGTCTCCGGGCGCGTTTTCGTGGGCACCGATATCGGCTACATCTACTCGCTCGACGCCAAGACCGGCTGCGTCTATTGGTCGTACCAGACGAAAGGCGCCGTGCGGAACGCCATGAGCGTCGGGCCGGTGAAGGGACGCGGCAATACCAGGTACGGAGTGTTCTTCGGCGACGCGCACGCGAACGTGTACGGCCTCGACGCGCAGGACGGCCATCTTCTCTGGACCACCAAAGTGGACGACCACTTTGTCGCGCGCATCACCGCCGCTCCCACGTTCTACAACGGCAGGCTCTTCGTTCCGGTATCGTCATCCGAAGAATTCACCGCTTCGACCTTGGATTACCCCTGTTGCACCTCGCGGGGTAGCGTGGTTGCCCTCGACGCCAGCACCGGCGACAGGATCTGGAAGACGTACGTCATGGACGAGCCGAAGCCGACCCGGAAGAATTCCAAAGGAGTCCAGCTCTACGCTCCTGCCGGTGGCTCGGTCTGGAACTCGCCCACGGTAGACCCGCAGAAGAATGCCGTTTACTTCGGGACGGGCGATTCCGAGACGGAACCAGCGCCCAAAACCAGCGACGCTGTCATGGCTCTGGACATCAACACGGGTAAGCTGCTCTGGGTATACCAGGCGCAGGCGAACGACGCCTTTTTGGGCGGATGCTTTGGCCCGAACAAGACCGACAACTGCCCCTCGGAGAACGGTCCAGATCTGGACATCGGCAATTCCCCGATTCTGCGAACTCTATCCAACGGAAAACGAGTGCTGGTTGCCGCCACCAAAGACGGCAATGTGATCGCCCTCGATCCCGACCGCAATGGCGCCGTCGTGTGGAAAACCAACGTCGCGCCGAGCGACCCGAACGCAAAGGGGCCGGACGCCTTCATGGCTCGATTGGGCGGGATCGTCTGGGGAGGCGCGTCCGATGAGAAGAACCTGTACTACGGCCTGAGCCGCGGAGGAATGGTGGCGTTGCAATTAGCCACGGGCGAACGCCTGTGGTACACGCCCTTGGCCAAACCCGGGACGCGGGTGAACAACTCGGCGGCAACTACGGCGACTGCTGGCGTCGCCTTTGTGGGCGGCTCTGACGGGCAGGTGCATGCGCTCTCCACCGCGGATGGCAAGGTCGTGTGGGAATACGACACCGCGCATGACTTCGAGACCGTGAACAAGGTTCCCGCCAAAGGCGGGGCGATCAGTTCGGCCGGCGCCACCGTCGTGAACGGAATGTTGTTCATCGGCTCCGGCTATGCCGTGACCGGCCCCAATTCCGGCAACGTGCTGCTCGCGTTTTCGATCGAGTAGTAGAGCCTGTTGCCGTACGCGACGATCCGCTACGCGGCGCGGTTGCTCGAACAGAGACATCCTTTGCCTTACCTAGCGGGCCACCCCTGCGCCCGCGACAGGTTTGCCAGCCCTCCTGTTTTTTTTGAACCTTTTCGATTAGAATGCGTCTCACCATCAAACGGAGCGCCTCTTATGGTGAAATCGCTGAAATACGCTCTGAGAATCCTGCCGAAATCGCCGGGATTCACGCTGATTTCGATCTGTTCGCTGGCGCTCGGAATTGGCGCCACGGCGGCCCAATTCAGCATCGGGGATGCGATGCTTTTCCGCCCTCTGCCGGTTTTCGAGCCCAGCCGAATCGCTTCGGTAACGACCGCGGGCTCCGCCGCTTTCGGAACCAACAGCGCCGTATCTTACCCGGATTATCGTGACTTCCGCGACGGCAATCGCAGCTTCGACGGCCTCGTTGCGGCCGGCTTCACGTCCTTCGGTTTCAGTCCCGACGTTGTCACGGTTCCAAGGGTCACGTTCGGCATGTTCGTTTCGGGAAACTTCTTTCGGGTGCTGGGCGTGCAACCGGCGCCGGGCCGCGGTTTTGCCGATTCCGAAGATCAGGCCGTCGGACGCGATCCAGTGGTCATCCTGGGCCATGATTTTTGGGCCAGCCAGTTCGGTGCGAACTCGTCCGCGATCGGCTCCACGATACGGCTCAATGGCGTCAACTTTACGATTATCGGCGTCGCACCCCAGCAGTTTACGGGCATCGACCAATTCCTGAAGCCCTCGTTATTCGTTCCGCTGGCCATGTCGCCACGGCTTGGCCAGACGAACACGCTCGAGCGTCGGGACATCCGTTTCTTGACGGTAAAGGGCCGTCTCAAGTCTGGCGTCAGCATTCAGCAGGCGCAGGCGGACCTGGGCGCCTTGGCGGCGCGCCTGGAACAGCTCTATCCACAGACCAACCGGAACCAGCGAGTCGAGGTCCAAACCGAATTCCAGTTGCGAGTGAAGCAATCGCCTCCCAACGCCGTTCTCGTATTGATGATGTTCCTGTTGGCACTTTGCGTATTGCTGGTTGCCTGCGCCAATGTGACCGGATTGCTCCTGAGCCGTGCCCGGGCGCGTTCGCGTGAGATGGCGGTGCGTTTGGCAATCGGGGCCGGCCGCGGCGCGCTGGTACGGCAACTCCTGCTTGAAAATGCTCTGCTCGCCATCGCCGGCGGCTTGGCGGGGATCGCTGTGGCATACGGCATTGTCAGTTTCTTCAACCAAATACCAATTCCCACCGATATCCCGTTGGCATTCCATGCTTCGATCGACCGGCGCATGCTGGTGTTTACAATGCTCGCTTCCCTGCTCGCGACGTTCCTGTTTGGCCTCACTCCGGCACTGCAGACGACCCGGCTCGATCTCGTCTCGGCACTCAAGTCTGCGGACGCCGATAGCAGCGGCCGCCCACGCCTTTGGGGAAGGAATCTGATAGTGGTGGGCCAAGTGGCGCTGTCGCTGGTTCTCCTCATCGTTTCCGCAGTTCTTTTGAAAGGCTTCCGCGATGAACTGCTGCAAGGCCCCGGGTTTCGGACCGACCGTCTGTATCTCACCAGCCTCGATACCCAGCCCGTGCACTATTCCGAGGACCAGAGCGGCCGGTTTTTCAGAGATCTCTTAAATAAGAGCCGCCGGGCGCCGGGCGTCCGTTCGGCTGCGCTCACGTCGAACGTCCCGATGTTCGGCGGGCTGAGCGTCGGAATCGTCCCCGAGGGTTATCCGCTGCCGCGTGGCGAGCAAGCATTCACCGTGTTCGACTACTACGTGAGCGACGGCTACTTCGATACTCTAAACATCCCGGTTTTACGCGGCCGCGGATTTTTGGAGTCCGACCGTGCCGACACGCCGCTGGTTGCGGTCGTCAATGCGCAGCTCGCCGGCCACTATTGGCCGAATCAAGACGCCCTTGGGAAGCGTTTCCATTTGCGCACGGCGGCCGGGCCGCTCGTGCAGGTTGTAGGCATCGCGAAGAACAGCAAATACTTCTGGATCGCGGAGCCCCCTCTGGATGTCGTTTATCTGCCTTATACGCAGGACAAGCGTTCCAACATGACAATCGTCGCGGAATCCAGTGCTCCGGATGCGGGTACCCTCGCTCCCGTAGTGCGCCAGGTAGTCCGGGAACTCGATCCGAATATGCCCGTCTTCGACGCGCGTACGATGCGGGATTACTACGATCAGCGCGCCGTCAAGACTCCGAACATCATTGCGCAGAGTGTTGCCGGATTCGGCGGCATGGGCCTCATTCTGGCAGTGGTGGGACTCTATGGGTTGGTCACGTACTCCGTCAGCCGCCGTTCCCGTGAGATTGGCATCCGCATGGCGATTGGAGCGGACCGCAGTTCCGTAATCGCGATGGTCCTACGCCAGGGGTTGGTCCTCGGATCCATCGGAGTGGGTCTCGGGCTGATCCTGAGCTTCCTCGCGTGCCGGGCGCTGACATCGGCCGTTTGGATAACCTCCTTCAGCCACCTGAACTATATCCTCTTCCCGGCAATCGCCATCCCGCTGATGCTCGTGACTGTCCTGGCAACGTTTGCCCCTGCCCGAAGAGCATCGCTGATCGATCCCATGCGCGCTCTACGCGAGGAGTAGGGCAAGCCGGCGGCACGACCGCCAGCGCTACTGAGTCACTTAGTCCAGCCACGACGCGTTTCGGGATACTACTGCAGCCGGGACGGCGCCGAACCGCCGCTCCCGCCCGCGATACTCGCGTATGGCTCCGGCCAGATCGTCCGCTCCGAAGTCTGGCCACATTCTCCGCGAGAAGACGATCTCCGCATAGGCGCACTCCCAGAGAAGAAAGTCGCTTAGCCGCTGTTCGCCGCCGGTGCGGATTAACAGATCCACGGCCGGACCGAGAGCGCCGCTGAGAGTGTCGCGGGAGAGATGGTCGAGGCCTTGCACGGCCGAGAGGATGGCGTCACGTCCGGAATAATCGACAGCGAGCCGCAGTCGCAAGCGCTCCCCCGCCCGGGTCGCGGCCTCGCAACGCGCGATCGCCTGGCAGAGCGCGGGGTCCAGCCGGTCCCGGCGTCCAATCACTTCCAGACGCACGCCGTTGTTTACGCAGCGCTCCCTCTCCGCTTTCAGGAAACGGCCGAACAGGTCCATCAGCGCATCCACTTCCGCGGCGGGTCTCCGCCAGTTATCCGCGGAAAAGGCGAACAGAGTGAGAGTCCCGATTCCCAACCCTGGCGCGGCTTCCACAACCCGGCGCACTGCGTCGGCGCCGGCTCGATGGCCGGCGATCCGCGGCAAGCCGCGCGCCAGCGCCCAGCGTCCGTTTCCGTCCATGATGATGGCCGTGTGCAGAGTACTTCGGGATGCAAAGCTAGAAACCATAAAAAATCAGCGCTCCCGCATGGCCTGGATCAGGGCTTCCATATGATCGAGGTACCGCTCCAATGCCCGTTTCCCGGCCGCCGTGAGCCGGTAATCCGTGCGCGGCACGCGGCCCTCGAACGATTTCGTGCAGCCAATGTACCCTGCCTCTTCGAGTTTGCGGGCATGCACGCTCAAATTCCCATCGGTCGATTCCAGCAGCTTCTTTAATTCATTGAAGGTGAGGGAGTCGTTTACGGAAAGCGCGCTCAGGATTCCAAGCCGCAGGCGCTCGTGAATCAAGCGATCCAGCTTGGGAGCCGAAGCTGCCGACGCGCTCGCTGGGGCCAGTTGCGCCCTGCGTTCTCGTTCTCGTTTGGCCGTGTTCGATTTAGCCGCCATGTTTCTCCGCGATGAGGATGCCGAACAGAATGTGTAACCCGCCAAAACCTACGGCCAGCAGGTAGTCTCCCGGGATGGCGGGCGCCAACAGCGCGACCGCACCGACCGCCATGAAGCAGGCGCCCATAAACGGCACGATTCGGACCGAGGCGCCTCCCCCGGCGACCACTCCGGCTCCGTAGAGGAGGAGCCAGACACCCGGCAGGAGCCCAACCTCGCCTCCCCGAAAGAGGACGACCGTCAGCAGCGCTCCCACCAGCATCGAGGGAACGAAACCGGCAAGAAACCTCCGCGCCGGACCCGAAAGCAGGGCGATCCGCGCGCGCCGCGCCTTACGCGCCGTCCCCGCGATTCCGATGAGCAAGGCAACCGCGGCCTCTGACACCCAAATTGCCAGCCACCGGGAGTCTTCGCGATACGCGCCGGCGAGCCATGCCGCCAGCAGGGCCGTGGCTCCCATGAGGACGCCGCCCAAGCCGGGAACTGCCGTGAACGACCCGGCGCGCTCCAGCGTCGAGCGGATGTAGCGCAGATTATCCATGGCCCGGGCATGCAGTTCTACAGGTTCGCGTGCCGGCGGGCGGATGGGGCGCAAGGAGGCCACGGGACCATCATACGGCGCGCACCCAAGCCGCGTCAAGTACTTTTCGTTGCAAAGCATCTCTGGCGGACCGCCCAGCGTCTTATGCCGAGGCGCATCTCGAGCGACTCCAGTGATCGATCGCTCAGCGGCTGTTGGCTGCAACATGCTTGTCATCGGTTCCACACGTTAAAATATCCCCGTGCTCCCTAAGGCCCCCCGGCAGGAATACACCCGCGCGGACGTGCGACGCCAGTTCGGGCTTACCGAGCGCCAGCTGCAAAACTGGGAGCGCCGCGCTTTGCTTCCGGCAGCGGAATCGTATTCCTTCTCCGATTTGATCGCCATCCGAACCATACTCGAGCTGCGCGGCAAGGGCTTCCGGCCGAGCCAGATCGGCAGCGCGGTGGACTCGCTCCGGCGCAAATTGAGCGGCATCAAGCAGCCGCTCTCGGAGCTCCGCATCCTCTCCGACGGCAAGAAGATCGCTGTCCGCATGGCGGGCGAGAAGATGGAGGCGGTCTCCGGCCAGATCCTGTTCGATTTCGATGCGGCCGAACTGCGTGGAGTAGCGGATTTTCCGGAGCGCAAGCGCACCGCCGAGCGTCTTCGCGAATCCGAGGCCTGGTTCCAGAAAGGTCTGGCCCTGGAGGAGACCGGCGCTCCAGTGGAAGAAATCCTGGAAGCCTATCAGAAGGTGATCGAACTCAATCCCGCGGCGGCCGGCGCGCTGGTCAACGTCGGCACGATCCACTACCGCCAGCGGCGGTTCGCTGACGCGGAGAAGTATTACAAACAAGCGATCGCCGCCGATCCGACTTACCCGCTGGCCGAGTTCAACCTGGGTAATCTCTACGATGAACAGGGCCACCTCGCAGAGGCGTTCGATCACTACCGCCGGTCGCTGACGCTGAACCCCCAGTACGCGGACGCGCACTTCAACCTGGCACTGCTCTGCGAACGAACCGGCGACGCCCTCAAAGCCGTTCACCATTGGAAGTGTTATCTGAAGCTCGACCGCTCCAGCCAATGGGCCGAAATCGCGCGGCGGCAACTGGAGCGGCTTCGCCAGGCAACTGTGATTCAGACGCGCTAGCGTCCGAGTCAGCTATCCTAAGTTGTTGGAGCCACGCATTTGCACCGTATTTTTCTCGCATTCCGCTGTTTTTTCAATATCTTGTTTCACGGGCAGCTCTCCGACGCCGCCCTCACCGATCTTGGCCTGAGCAGGCGCAGTGCGCCCGCGTCCGCGAAAGGCGCCCCTGCCAAACCCGCCGCACCCGCAACTGCAGCGGCGGCCGCGCCTCCTGCCGTCAAGACCTCCGACGGGGCTCTCCAGATTCTCGCCATCCTGCAGCGGGATGCGCGGCTGATCGACTTCCTGATGGAAGATATCGCCGGCTATTCCGACGATCAGATCGGCGCGGCCGTGCGCGAACTTCACGATCAGTGCCGCGATGCGGTATCGCGCTACGTGACTCTCCAGCCCGTGATCGATGGCGTCGAGGGAACATTCACGCAGGCGCCTTCGAAGGACCCAAACGTTGTCAAGTTCATCGGCAACGTTCCCGCCAGCCCGCCTCCCGGCGGGATTCTCCGGCATAAGGGCTGGCGCGCCGCCAAGGTCGACCTGCCCACCATCGGCGCCCGGCAGGACGCCGCCATTCTGGCGCCCGCGGAAATCGAAATCGAGTAAATGCCATCGCAATACGTTATCGGAATCGATCTCGGCACAACCAACTCCGCCATTTCCTACGCGGAGATCCGGCCGGATGCGGACCCATTCGCGCCGGCGAACGTCCAGGTGCTCGGCATTCCGCAACTCACCAATCCCGGAGAAGTCCGCGATGAGGACCTTCTTCCTTCATTCCTCTACCTGCCCGGGGCGACCGATTTCCCCGCCGGCAGCATTGCGCTGCCGTGGGACGCCGAACGCGACTACGTGGTGGGGCGCCTCGCTCAGAAACGCGGGGTCGAAAACGCAGGCCGCCTGGTCTCGTCCGCGAAATCCTGGCTCTCGCATTCGGGCGTGGACCGGACGGCGCCGCTGCTCCCATTCCGCGCTCCCGAAGGCGTAGAGAAAATTTCGCCGGTGGCCGCGAGCCGCCGGTATCTGGAGCACCTCCGCGAAGCCTGGGACGCCAAAATGCCCGACGCTGCTTTTGCCGGGCAGCAGGTGCTGGTAACTGTCCCCGCTTCCTTCGATGCCGTGGCCCGCGAGTTGACGCTGGAAGCCGCCCAGCAGGCCGGCTATGAGAACCTGACGCTTCTGGAAGAACCCCAGGCGGCGTTTTATGCGTGGATCGAGCGCCACCCCGATTGGCGTGAGCGCGTCCAGGTCGGCAATCTGATTCTGGTCGTCGACATCGGCGGCGGCACCACGGATTTCACGCTGATCGCGGTTACGGAACAGGGCGGCGAACTGGCGCTGAACCGCATGGCGGTCGGCGAACACATCCTGCTTGGCGGCGACAACATTGACCTGGCGCTCGCCGGAACCGTTTCGCAGCGCCTGGCTGAAAAAGGCACCCGAATCGACCAGCGCCAATTGCAAACGCTTTGGAACAACTGCCGGGTAGCCAAGGAGAAACTGCTCGAACCCGGCTCCAACGCCACCGAGCAGCCGGTAACGATTCTGGGCAAGGGCACCGGCCTGATCGGCGGCACCATTAAGGCGACGTTGTACCGCGAAGACATCGACCGCATCCTGGGCGAAGGCTTTCTCCCGCTGGCGGCGAGCACCGATATGCCGGCGCGCCAGCGGCGACTCGGTTTGCAGGAAATGGGATTGCCCTACGCCGCCGATCCCGCCATCACCAAGCACCTGGCGCGGTTTCTTCGCCAACAGCCCGCCACTTTGGAGCACGGCGCCGTGCGGCGCGGCCCAAGCGGCCTCGCCTGCCCCACGCATATCCTCTTCAACGGGGGTGTGCTCAACGCCGATCTGGTCCGCGAGCGCATCATCGAGGCTCTGAACTTGTGGCTCGCCGAAGAAGGTATGGCGCCGGTGGAGCCGCTCAGCGGCGAAGACTTGATGCACGCCGTGGCTCGCGGCGCGGCGTATTACGGCTTGGCCCGTACCGGCCGGGGAGTGCGCATCCGCGGAGGCGTGCCGCGCACGTACTATGTCGGAATCGAGAGCGCCATGCCCTCGGTCCCCGGCCTGCCCGCACCGCTCAAAGCTCTGACCGTGGTTCCCTTTGGCATGGAGGAAGGCACCGACGTTGCGATCCCCGGCCGCGAGTTCGGGCTGGTCGTCGGGGAACCCGCCGAGTTCCGCTTCCTCACTTCCGCCGTCCGCAAGAACGATAAACCCGGCGATCTCATCGAAGATATCGGCGAGGAGTTCGACGAGATCTCGCCTATGGAAGTGGCGTTCGAAGCCGGTGAGCGCTCCTCGGAAGTGGTTCCTGTATCGTTTGAAACCGTGGTCACCGAAACCGGCGTCCTGCAACTCTGGTGCGTAGCCCGTGACGGCCGCCGCTGGAAGCTCGAGTTCAATGTGCGCGAGCGTGTCGAAGTATGAAGATCGGCATTGATCTCGGCACCACCAACTCCGCGCTGGCGTACATCGACGAACGGGAAGCTGAAGATCGCGACTTTCCACCGGTCCACATTTTCGAGACGCCGCAACTCGTCGCCACCGGACGAGTCGAGCCGCGCCGCACGCTGCCATCGTTCCTTTTCCTGGAAGACGGCCAGCCCGTCGGCACATACGCCCGCGAGCAGGGTGCACTGGTACCCACACGCCTGGTCCACTCGGCGAAATCCTGGCTCTCGAACCCCGACGTGGACCGCACGGCCAAGATTCTCCCCTGGGATTCGCAAGAGACCGGGCGCGTGCTCTCGCCGGTCGAGGTCTCGTCGCGCTTCCTTGGCAAATTCCGCGAGGAGTGGGACCGGGTCAAAGGCGCTCCGCTCGCCGGCAACGATATCGTCCTGACCGTGCCGGCTTCGTTCGACGAAGAGGCCCGCGAACTCACGGTGATGGCGGCGCGCGACGCAGGCATCGAGCGGCTGACCCTTCTCGAAGAGCCGGCGGCCGCGTTCTATTCCTGGATCGCCAGTAACCTCGCGCAGTCGCGCAAACAGCTCTTCGATGGGCAAATCGTGCTGGTCTGCGACGTCGGCGGGGGCACCAGCGATTTCAGCCTGATTCGCGTCTCGCGGGAAGGTGATCTGGTGAACTTCACGCGCACGGCGGTCGGCAAACACCTGCTGCTGGGCGGCGATAACCTCGACCTCACGCTGGCCTGGCTGGTGGAGACCAAACTCGGAGTTCCGCTCTCTATCCGGCAGCGGAGCGGACTGCGGCGCCAATGTTCGGCCGCCAAGGAAACGCTCCTCAACGATCCCAATCGGAAGAGCGTCGAAATCACAGTGCTCGGCTCCGGATCGGCGGTGATCGGAAGGGCACTAAAAAGCGAAATTTTGCGCGAAGAGGCGCTCGAGCTCGCGCTCGACGGATTTCTCCCGTTCAGCCAGCGCGGAGAGCCGCCGCAAGAAGAAAAGCGTAGCCTCTTCCGCGAGCTTGGGCTGCCGTATGTTTCCGACCCCGCCATCACGCGCCATCTGAACGCATTCCTCGAACCGACCGGGCAAGTGCCCGACGCCATCCTCTTCAACGGCGGTTTCTTCATTCCGGAGATCCTGCAGGAGCGGGTTGCCGACGTCGTAGGCCAGTGGTACGGCCGGCGTCCCGAGATTCTGGAAAACGTCGATCTCGACCTGGCGGTGGCGCGCGGCGCGGCGTACTACTCTTACGTACGGTCCACCGGCAGCGGCGTGCTGGTGAGGGGCGGCCTTCCTCGCACGTATTACGTCGCGCTCGGAGACGCGCGCGACGGCAAGTTCGCGGCCGTTTGCCTAGTGCCGCGCGGCGCGGAGGAAGGCGCGGCTCTCGAAATCGATAATGACGCGCTCCAGCTTGTCGCCAACCGCCCCGTTTCGTTCCGGCTGTTCAGCTCGCTTACCCGCATGGAAGATAAACTCGGCGACGTCGTCGAATTTGCGGCCGACGACCCGGACCTGCACCGCCACGCGCCGTTGCACGCGGTGATCCGCTTCGGGAAAAAGGCCGAAGAGCGGCTCATCCCCGTGAAGTTGGGGGCGCGGCTGACCGAGATCGGCACGCTCGAGACCTGGTGCGAATCGAAGATCAGCGAAAACCGCTGGCGGCTGCAGTTCGAGTTGCGCAAGACGGCTGCCGAGCAGCCCGCGGAACGTAAGGCGGCAGCCGTGGTGAGCGAGCAGGCGCTCCGTTCCGCGCTCGAACTGATCCCGGCCGTATTCTCCACGTCGGCGAAATCGCCGATCGCACCCGAGGAACTTCCCGCCAAACTCGAGCAGACGATTGCGCTTGGCAAGAATTCCTGGCCGCTTTCGGCCATTCGGCAGATGGCCGATGCGTTCCTTGCTGCCACGGACGGCCGCAAGAAGAGCCCGGCTTATGAAACCCGCTGGCTCAACCTCTGCGGCTTCTGCCTGCGCCCCGGATTTGGCTATCCCGGCGACGATTTCCGCATCGAACAGGCGCGCCGGCTGTTTGCTTCCGGGGTGACGTACGGCAACCAGGTGCAATGCGAGATCGATTGGTGGATTTTTTGGGGGCGTCTTGCCGGGGGCCTTAACCGTAACCAACAAACTGATATTTACCAGCGGCTCGCGGCCTTCCTGCTCCCGCGCGGCGGCAAGAAACCGCAACGCATCAACCCCGCGCTGCTGCGGGAGATGTGGCGCACCGCATCTTCGCTGGAATTGCTGCCCATCGGCACGAAAACGGAGCTTGGCGACGCGCTCATCAAACGCGTGAAAGCGGGCGATTTCAAGGAAAGCGAATTGTGGTGCCTCTCGCGTCTGGGAGCGCGCCAGCTTTTTTACGGTCCCATCAACCTGGTGGTTCCGCCGGCCGCCGCGACGCGCTGGGTCGAAGCCCTGCTGAACATACCGAATTCAGGCGAGGCGCTCGCGGTTATGGCACGCCGCACCGAAGATCCCACGCGGGACCTGTCATCCGCCGTGCGCGACAGCGTGCGTCAGAAACTCGCCGCGTCTCCGCACGCCGACCGCTTGCTCGCGGTGTTCGAAGGCGAAGAGGAAGACGACCGCACGCTGGGCCGCATCTTCGGCGAGGAACTGCCGTCGGGTTTGGTGTTGGCGGAGCAGTCCGCGCGCCCGCAGCTCGATGCATGAGATCCTGAGGCTGCTGCTGCCGGTTCCCGCGTTCTCGATTTAGGAAGCCGGAGCGGCAGCTTTTCCACCAACAACCTTCGCCTGCCCGCAATGCGGCGCCACCAACTAATTCACCGACGACCGCGCGTACGCGTTGCCCGAGTGATGCAAAAGCCGGTACCGAAACTATCTGCCGTTACCGAGCATCTGCATCAAGGAGCTATACTGATGCATATGAGGACGACGCTCAACCTCGACGACGAATTGCTTCGGCAGGCTCGAGAGTATACGGGCATCCAGGAGAAAACCGCGCTCATCCATGCTGCGTTGCGGAAGTTGATCTCTTTAGAAGCAGGGAAACGCCTGGCGGCGCTCGGCGGATCCATGTCCGATTTCCGGCCGGGGAGACGCCGCCGAGTTCATAAGCGGCAATGACGCTGGTGGATACTTCCGTTTGGGTAAACCATTTTCACCGCGGGGACGCCCGACTGCTTCACTTGCTGCAAGACGGAACGGCGGGACTTCACCCGTTCGTGTTAGGTGAAATCGCCTGCGGAAACCTGCGTCATCGGGCGCATACCCTTGCCGAGCTTGCTTTGCTCCCGCAAGTTTCGGCAGCACAGGAATCCGAAGTGCATCACTTGCTTGAATCTCAACGTCTTTGGGGAACCGGTCTGGGGTGGGTAGACATGCACATTCTAGCTTCCGCCATGATCTCCGGTTGGAGGGTGTACACTGCTGACCGAGCTATGGCCGAAGCCGCAGACTCGCTGGCGATCGGGACTTAGTCACGCCAGCGGCGCCGGGGACGCTCACGCCTTCTCCAGCGGCAGCCCGGCCTCTTTGAGCGCCCTCCAGCCGCCGTCTAGCGAAATCGCATTGGTGTAGCCCATCTTTTTCAGGTTGTCTGCTACCAACGCCGAACGGAATCCGCCGCCGCAATAGAGCACCAGCTTGGCCGATTTGTCCGGCACTTTGGTCTCGATATCGCGCTCGATCACGCCCTTGCTCAGGTGTACCGCGCCCTGCACGTGGCCCGCGTTCCATTCGCTTTCTTCGCGCGTGTCCACCAAGACGTGCGGTTCCTTGGCCGCGACGATCTTCATGTAACCCTCGATATCGATCTCTTTGACGCGCGACTTGGCGTCGTTCACCAGGTTCAGGAATCCCGGGTTGTGCGGCATCTCCCCTCACTCTTCGCGGCGGATCTTTGCGCCGACCGCCGCCAGTTTCGCCTCGATTCTCTCATAGCCGCGGTCGATGTGGTACACGCGATCGATCACTGTCTCGCCCTTGGCCACCAGCGCCCCGAGCACCAGAGAGGCGCTGGCGCGCAGATCGGACGCAATCACCCCGGCCCCCGTCAGCGGGCGAGGCCCGGCGACGATCGCCTGTTTGCCATCCAGACGGATATTGGCGCCCATGCGCGCGAGTTCCTGCGCATGCATGAAGCGGTTCTCAAAAATGGTTTCCAGGATGATCGCGATCCCTTCAGCCTGCGTCATCAGGGCCATGTACTGCGCCTGCAAATCTGTGGCGAAGCCGGGATACTCCTCCGTGGTCATGTCCACGGAGCGCAGCTTCCCGCCGGCGCGCACCCGTAGGGTAGTGGCCTCTGGCTGTGTCACCTCCACGCCGGCCTGTTGCAGCTTCGACACGAGCGCCCCGACGTGCTCCGGGTTGCAGCCGGTCACGGTGACATCTCCGCCGGTGATCGCGCCGGCGATCAGAAACGTGCCGGCCTCGATGCGGTCGGGAATAATGGTGTGCTCGGCTCCCCGAAGCTTCTCCACGCCTTGAATGCGGATAGTGGACGTGCCTGCGCCTTCGATCTGTGCGCCCATCTTTTTCAACAGTTCGGCCAGATCCGCTACCTCCGGCTCGCGCGCGGCGTTGCGCAGTACGGTCTCGCCTTTGGCCAGCACCGCGGCCATCATCAAGTCTTCGGTGCCTGTCACCGTGATCCGGTCGAAATGCACCAGGGCTCCGCGCAGCCCGTCAGGCGCCTGCGCTTCGATATAGCCGTGCGACTGCTGGATATGTGCCCCGAGTTGCTCGAGGCCGAAGATATGCAAGTTGATCGGCCGCGCGCCGATGGCGCACCCGCCGGGCAGAGACACGCGCGCGCGGCCGCTGCGCGCCACCAGCGGCCCCAGCACCAGGCTCGAAGCGCGCATCGTCTTTACCAGTTCGTACGGAGCTTCAGGGCACACGATTTCGGGCGTGTGCAGCCGGACGGTCTCCCCGTCCGTTTCCGCTTTCGATCCGATATCCACCAGCAGCCGCTGCATAGTCCGGATATCCCGCACGCGCGGGATGCGCTTCAAGATCACCGGCTCATCGGTGAGCAGCGCCGCCGCCAGCGCCGGAAGCGCCGAATTCTTCGAACCGTTGGTCGGGATCACTCCGCGCAACGGGGTGCCGCCCGTAATGACAAATTTATCCATGAATCCCTTTGCAATTGGCGAGCACCCGGGAGATTCGCCCGCCTGCCTCGGCCAGCCGCCGCTCGGCCTCGGCCCGGGTCACGCCCGTTTTTCCCATCACAATCGCCACGCGGACGCTGTCTCCCGCGCTCGCCAGCAGTTCCCCCGCCTGAGCGGAAGAAACGCCTGTCGCCTGCGCCACGATGCGGCGTGCCCGGTCCGCCAGTTTGACATTCCTCGGCTGCACGTTCACCATGAGGTTTCCGTATACATAACCCAGGCGGATGAACGCACCCGTGGTCAGCATGTTGAGGACCAACTTCTGCGCCGTCCCGGCCTTCATGCGGGTCGAGCCGGCGACGACTTCGGGGCCGGTCAATGGCGTGATCGCAATCGCCGCTGCGGCCGCCAACTCGGAATCCGGAGTGCAACTCAAGCCAATCGTAACCGCCCCCATCTTCCGCGCTTCGGCAATCGCGCCCAGAACATACGGCGTGCGGCCGCTGGCCGCGATCCCGACCAGCACGTCCCGCCCCGTGAAACCGCGTGCCAAAAGGTCCCGCGCGCCGGCCGCCGCATCGTCCTCGCTTGCCTCGGTGGCGCGGGTGAGTGCGGCCTCGCCGCCTGCGATAATCCCTTGCACCATCGCCGCTGGGGCGCTAAACGTTGGGGGGCATTCCGCAGCGTCCAGCACGCCCAGGCGCCCGCTGGTTCCCGCGCCGATATAGAACAACCGGCCCCCGCGCTCCATGGCGGCGACAATTTCGTCCACCGCGCGCGCGATCGCAGGGACCTCCCGTCCCACTGCCTCAGCCACCTTGCGGTCTTCGACATTGATGATGCGCAGCATCTCTTCGGTCGGCAGCATGTCTATCGATGCCGATGCCGGATTCTGCTGCTCAGTAAGGAGCTTTTCAAACATGGATCGGGAGCGGCCTGCGTAAACACCATTGTAGTGGGGTGCGGCACCCGGGTTCACCGGCAGTGTCGTTTGCCGCGAAGCAACCGGCGGCGTTATCGCCGCGGCCGAAAGGCGTGGAGCGGCTGAACGAAGATTTCAGCCACGTCCCGTGAGGGCGCGGGCCGAGAAGCACCCTTCAGTGCCGCGGCTCGGAACACGGGCCGATTAGCCGCCGCGCGCTATATTCAGAAGAGTGCGCTACGTGTTGAGGCGCGGTCAACCGCCGGTCCAAGCCGTTCTGCTAGTCGAAAGCGGTTCGCGGAAGCTCTTGGAGCGGCTCATTCCGCATTTCCGCCAACACTGGAGCGAGGACGCGCCCATCGACCTGGTCAGCTGCTACGCGAGCCTTCCCGAAGGCTACACCCCGGCCACCAGCCGCCTGTATTTCGTCGGCAATTATCGCGGCCGGGAGGCGCGGCGCAAGCTGTACCGGGAACTTATACACAACCGCTACTCGCACCTCGGCATCATCTGTTCCGGCGAACCGCTGATGCTCAAATGGAAATGGGCGCTGGCGTTTCGCATTCCGGCCAAAGTGTTCATTATTAATGAGAATGGGGACTACTTCTGGCTCGATCGCGGGCATTTCGGGACCATCTTCCGGTTTGCGCTCGATCGCTCGGGGCTGGCCGGAGCCGGGGCCGTTCGCATCCTGGCACGCTTTGTAGCGTTTCCGTTCACTTTTCTTTATCTGTTACTCTATGCAACTGCCGTCCACGGCCGTAGAGCTCTGCGCAGAGGTTGACTTCCCATGAAACAGATTCAAGTACAGGAACCCGGCGGTCCCGAGAAGATGCAGTTGGTGGACGTGCCTGTCCCGCAGCCCGGGCCGCAGCAGGCGCTGGTGCGGCTGGCTGCGATTGGCGTCAACTTTATCGATGTGTACTTTCGCATGGGCCGTTATAAGGCGGACCTCCCGGTGGTCCTGGGCAGCGAAGGCGCCGGAACGGTGGAGGCGGTCGGTCCCGGAGTGACGGAGGTTGCGATTGGAGACCGCGTGGCGTGGGCGATGCATCGCGGATCCTACTGCGAATACGCCGCCGTGCCCGCGGCCATGCTGGTGAAGATCCCCGATGGTCTCGATTTCAATACCGCTGCCGCAGCCATGCTGCAGGGCATGACGGCGCATTACCTGACGCATTCCACCTATCCTCTGAAAAGCGGAGACACCTGCCTGGTGCACGCGGCGGCGGGAGGCGCGGGCGGTCTCGTCGTGCAGATGGCGAAAATGCAGGGCGCGCGCGTCTTTGGCACGGTTTCGACCAAGGAAAAAGCCGAAATTGCGCGCCAGGCCGGAGCGGATGAAACCATCCTGTACACACAGCAGGATTTCGAGGCCGAGGTGAAGCGGCATACCGGGGGACGCGGCGTCGAAGTCGTCTACGACTCCGTGGGCCAGACCACCTTCGACAAGAGCCTCAATTGCCTGCACCCGCGCGGCCTATTGGCGCTCTACGGTCAATCCAGCGGACCGGTCCCGCCGTTCGACCCCAACATTCTCAACGGCAAGGGTTCGCTCTACCTGACGCGCCCGAGCCTGGCGCATTACCTACTGTCGCGCGACGAACTCCTGTTGCGTGCCGGAGACGTGCTCGGCTGGATCGCTCGGGGAAAACTGAAAATCCGCATTGATCGAACCTACCCGCTTGCCGACGCCGCGGCCGCTCACCGTGACCTGGAGGGACGGAAAACGGCCGGCAAGCTGTTGCTGATTCCGCAATGAGGCCATGACCCTTCAGGCCAAGCTTACGTTAGGTTCCGTAGTCATGGCCAGCCTGATGGTGGGCCTGGTGTCCGCAGTCGATCTCGGCAATACGATGCAGCGTGAGTTTGAGGCGACGCTCGAGCGCGCCCAGACGCTTAAGGTAATGGCGACCAGTACCGTGGGACAGTCACTCAACCGGCAACGGACCACGCCCTTGCGCGAGGCCCTCCGGGACCCCGATCTCGCCAACCTGCTGGTGAGCATCCTGACGGCTTCGCACGCCATCCTCGAGATCGCGGTAGTCAATCCCCAGAATGAAATTCTCCTCGATAGCGACCCCAACCGCCTCGGCGTTACTTCGCCGCCCTATCCCGATTTCCAACCTCTGGTCAACTCCGCCGGGTGGTACGAGAAATTGCGGGTATTGCTCCGCCACGAAACGCAGTATTACCAACTCGAGCAGTCCCTGGGCACTCCCGAGGGCAAGACTCTGCTGTACGTCAGGATTATCATCGACCCGGCCCTCATCCGGGAGAATATCAACCCTGCACTGCGGGAGAACGCCAAAGTTGCGATTGTATCCGTTATCGGCGCGGTCTGCGTCACGTTCCTGCTTTCGGCGATTGCTTTTCGTCCTCTGGGTCGGCTGGGGCACATGCTCGACCAGGTGGCGCGGGGCGAGTACGAACCCGAAAAAGTTCCGCCGGCAGGAAAACCAGCTACGGATGAACTCGCCGTGATGGCTTCCAAGGTCACCATGCTCGGCCAGCGTCTGCGCGGCGCCCAATACGAAGTCTCCGATCTTCGCGGGAATATCGACCGGCTGTTGCACGATCTGGAAGATGCCGTCTTTATCTTTAATCGCGAGATGCGGCTCGTATTCGCGTCCGGCTCGGTGGAAAAGTTTTTTGGGAC
>CAYMHP010000073.1:0-19666 GCA_964390225.1 uncultured Solibacteraceae bacterium | reverse complement strand
ACTGCCGTTCAGCGACTATCTGGAACCGGCGTCCTCGTATCTATCCATCATCGAGCTAGGGCTCTACGAGTCCACATCCAAGGTGTACGGCAGCCTCGCCGCTCGCGGGGTGCAGCCGCACTCCGACGAATGGAATCGCGAAATCGAGGAAGTGCTCGAACGGCAGCGGCAGGCAATGGCTCCGCGCCTTTGGCCCGAGATCCCGGCAGCCAAATACATCTGCTTCTACCCCATGGACCGCAAGCGCGGCGAATCCGTCAACTGGTACCGCGAGAGCATGCCCGAGCGGCAGCGCATGATGCACGAGCATGGGATGATCGGCCGTCGCTACGCGGGCGATGTGCGGCAAATCATCACCGGCTCGATCGGCTTCGATGATTGGGAATGGGGTGTCGACCTGTTTGCCGAAGACCCTCTCGTTTTCAAAAAACTGATCTACGAAATGCGTTTCGACGAAGTGAGCGCGGTTTATGCATTGTTCGGGTCGTTCTTTGTAGGCGTGCGCGTCCCCGCGGAGCAACTGGCCCGGGTTCTGAGCGTCTGATCTACTTGGGCGCATTCATTTGATCGCTAGCCCCTGACCAGCAGGGCTGAGGCGCTTTTAGCGGCGGCCCGTGAGGGCGCGGGCCGGCGGATGAAATAATACCTCTTTGTATTTTTCCGTACAGCCTCGCTGGTACGCGGGTTACCGCAGCCACACGCCTGAGACGGGGAGAAACGCCCAGTACCAGCCTATTTGACCCTTTGCTTTCACCGCATTACAATGATGACAGAACTGTCTCAGGGTGTATGAGAACAGACGCGCCGTTAAAGAGCAGACATCGCGAAGTCCTGCACGCCATCGTACGGGCCTATATCGAGACCGGAGAGCCGGTTGGCTCGCGGACGTTGTCGCGCCAGCGCAATGACACGCTGAGTCCGGCCTCGATCCGCAACGTGATGGCGGACCTCGCGGACGAAGGGTACCTCTCCCAGCCGCATACCTCCGCCGGGCGAGTGCCCACCGAAAAAGCCTTCCGGTCCTACGTCAGCGCACTGGCGGCCAGCCGGCTGGCTGCCGTGGAATCGGAGAGGCTCCGCAACGAGTTGAGCGGGCTGGCCACTGTCGAGGAACGCGTCGAGCGCTCCAGCCATATCCTGATGGAACTCACGCGTAACGTCGGAATCGCCGCGGCCATTCCGGCGCTCGCGCAGGAACTCGACCACATTGAATTGGTATCCCTCGGCGAAAGCCGGGTGCTGATGGTGCTGATCACCCGCGACCAGATGGTGCGCAACCGCGTGCTGTCGCTTGACGAGCCGATTCGCCCCGAGGAGTTGCTGTCCGTCCGGAACTATGTGAACCATCATTTCGCGGGCTGGCAATTGGGGGCGGCGCGGCGGGAACTGCTGCGTCGCATGGCCGAGGAGCGGGCGCTCTTCTTCAACCTCCAAGTGCTGTATCAAAAAGGTTTGCTCGACATCGACACCTCGCCCGAGGTGCACATGGAGGGCGCTTCCAACCTGCTCGGCCTCGATCTGCACCTCACCCGCGAGAAGATGCGGGAACTGCTACAGGCTCTGGAAGAAAAGAAGCGCGTCATTGAGCTGCTGGACCGGTTTCTGGAGCGGGCCCCCGGCGAACTTCAGGTGCACGTCGGCCTGGAACTGGCGCATCCGGCGATGAAGGATCTGGCGCTCATCGGGATGACCATTCACATGGCCAGCGGCCTCCCTGCCAAAGTGGCCGTGCTGGGGCCTATGCGCATGCAATATGAACGGGTTATGGCGGCCGTCTTACAGACCAGCCGGGCTCTGGAACGCGCCCAATTCTAGCCCTCTGGTAAGCTAAAAGCAGTGGACACTCAGAAACCCGATCAGAACCCGGCAACGGTTTCGAGCGACGAAAACGTCCCCGCCCTCACTCTCGAAGGCCAACTGGCCGCAGTGACGGCGGAACGGGATCAACTCGCGGCCGAAAAGGAGCAGTTGCAGGACCGGCTGGTGCGCACACTGGCCGAATTCGACAACGCCCGGAAGCGCTTCGAGCAGCAGCGGTCGGACTACCTCCAGTTCGCAGCCATGGATTTCGTGAAGCAGATCCTTCCGGCGGTGGACGATTTCGAGCGGGCGCTCAAGGTCCAAACCGCCGATGAGAGTTATGCCAAGGGAGTCGAACTCATTTACCAGCGCCTCTCCGGAATCTTGAAAAAGCTCGGTCTCGAGCCGATCGAGACGGCAGGCAAGCGGTTCGATCCCAATCTGCACGAGGCAGTGCAGCGCGTTCCGACCGAGGAAGTGGAGGATCAGAGCATTCTGGAAGAATTCCAGAAGGGCTATAATTTCAAAGGAAAGCTCCTCAGACCCGCGATGGTGAAGGTCGCGGTCAAGCCTTAGCGGTATCCAGTGTCCAAAAAAGATTATTACGAGGTCCTCGGCCTAGGCCGGGACGCCGGCGAGCAGGAAATCAAGAGCGCCTACCGTAAGCTCGCCTTGAAGTATCACCCCGATCGCAATCCCGACGATCCCTCCGCCGAGGAGAATTTTAAGGAAGCGTCGGAGGCGTACAGCGTCCTCAGCGACCCGCAGAAACGCGCCAGTTACGATCGCTTCGGGCATGCGGGGCTGCAGAGTGCGGCGGGAGGTGGATTCAACCCCGACGCGTTCGCCGATTTCAGCGACATCCTGGGCGATTTCTTCGGCTTTGGCGACCTGTTCGGAAGCGGCGGCGGCCGGCAAAGACGCAGCAGGGCGCAGCGCGGCGAGGATCTCCGGTACGACATGGAGCTCAGCTTCGAGGATTCGGTGAATGGGTTGAGCGCCGAAATTCAGGTGCCTCGGATGGAGCCTTGCGGGAAGTGCCACGCATCCGGCTCCGAGCCCGGCAGCGGCCCGACCACGTGTCCCACATGCCACGGCCGAGGCGAAGTGCTCTATCAGCAGAGCTTTATCTCCATCCGGCGCACTTGCAGCACCTGCGGTGGATCGGGGCAGATTATCCGCAATCCCTGCAGCCAGTGCCGCGGCGCAGGCTACCAGCAGGTTCAACGGAAGCTCAAAGTCAATATCCCGGCGGGGGTGGACGACGGCACGCGCCTGCGGCTTTCCCATGAAGGGCAGCCCGGCGCGAACGGCGGGCCCCCCGGTGACCTCTACGTCTTTTTGAAAGTGAAAGAGCACCCCTTCTTCGAGCGCCAGGGGCAGGACCTGCACTGCACCATCCCGCTAAACATGGCGCAGGCGGCGCTCGGGTGCGACATCGAAGTGCCTACGCTCGACCAGCCGCATAAGCTGAAGATCCCGGAGGCCACGCAAAACGGGGCGCAGTTCCGTCTGCGGAACAAAGGCGTTCCGGCTCTGAACGGCGGTGGGCGGGGCGATCTCTACATTCACATCGACGTGAAGATTCCCACGCGCTTAACACGCGAACAGCGCAAGCTGATGGAACAGCTTCGCGACACGCTTCCCGTCGACAACGCGCCGGCGGAGAAGGGCCTGTTCGAAAAAGTCAAAGACTACTTCATGTAGTCGAGTGGGGCGGGGCGGGATGGCATCCCGCGCGCCGGTTGCCAACCGGCGCGCGCCAAGCGGGTTATCAACCCGCTGCAGGTTGTCGACCTGCCCTACTACTTCGAAGCGTTCGTTTCGAGCGCGGCGAGCGTCGGCCCGAATTTGCCGCGCGGCAGCAGGCTCGGTCCGGACGGCAGGAAAATCTTGCTGACTTCGGTATTCACGTCGACGACGATTCCCAGGAAACCGGACTGCATTTCCTCCCAATTCTGATCGCCCCAGTGAACTTCTGTCTTGGGGTCCGGATTGTATTTATTGGTCGCGGAATTGTCGTAGTGGGCGATCGCCACGATGCGGGTACCCTTGGGCAGCGGGATCGGCTTGGCCAATTGATATCCGATCTGCCAGTCGAAATTCCACTTGCCCTTGAACACCGTTTCCTTCTCGCCCGTGGGGTAAATGAGACGAACTTCGTAGTCTTTGCCGCGAAGGTGCAGGTGCGGTTGAATGTAGACGAGTTGCGCGTCCGGAACACCGACGGTGACCTCGCTCACGACTTCGGCATTGTTGTCGCCCGGCGGAATCACCAGGTTGAAAGCGGCCGGCGTCCCGGGGGACATCCAGTAGCGCTTCTGCGGCTTGGATTTGGCGAACACGAAGCCCACTTTGGAGCGGTCAGTCTGCGGCGTGCCGACGGACGTGTAGTGGATGTTGAAGACGATGTCCGAACCCTTTGGGACGAACTTGGCGGAGCCATCCACGTCGAAACTCTGCGCGCCCAGGCCGGGGTTGTACTTGCCAAGTAGATCGGTGCCTTCCTTGGCGCCGCCCATACCTTGAGAGCCTTCCTCATACGCTTCGCCCGGAACGGCTTTCGACATCCAGGTGGAGTTCGGCGGCCGCACAATTGCCCGCATGTGGTGGACGACTTTGGGATTGCCGGCGCGCATCTCCGCGGCTACCACCCAGGTGTCTTCGGGGAAATTCACCTTGACCAGGATGTTCTGGTAATTGATTGTGCCGGTGGCCGGAAGGTGGAATTCCTTGGGCATCTCGACGATCATGTCGGGCTTGATGTTCCAGCCGTCCTGGAAGGTGATGGGAGGCGGTGCGTCTTTCTTGTCGCCTTCCGGAGCGCCGTTGTCGGCCCACGAAACCAGGGTGTTGATCTCGGCTTGAGTCAATCGCGGGTCGTTGGCGAAGTGGCCGTACTTCGCATCCGAGAACCACGGCGGCATCTTTTCGGTGACCACCGCCACCTTCATGGCTTTGGCCCAGGGGCGCGCTTCGGTGTAGCTGAGCAGCGAAAACGGCGCAATCTCACCGGGGCGATGGCAGCCCTGGCAGTGCTTCTGCAAAATCGGGAGAACGTCCTTATGGAACGTCACTGGGGGCGTAGTCGAGGCCGCAACGGCCGCGAACCCCACCAACAGACCGGTGGCACAAACGCGAATCATCCTTTTACCTCCTCCGGCGAACTGTTTGAAAGTATATCGGGTTACGTGCGCGGAGCACAAGCCGGGCCGTTGCCCGAGCATCACTGGGTTGTCATTCTTGTTTCGAAGCCGCTTAGCGGACCGCGTCACGTTCGTAGCAGGCGTGCGGGATGTCAACCGCGGCTTCGCGTACGTGAAGTGGCGATAGAGAGTAAGAACAAGGGGCGAAGCCGCGCATCCATGTTGCGCCTTCCGGGACTCCAATACAAGCTCCACCGGTACTGGGAGCTTTTTGAAGCATGCCGCTTGCTCACGCGCGGCGCGGAATCAGCTCCGTGGGTTTTTGGCAATTTTACGGAGCCGCGACCGTGAGGAAGCGCCGCCTTACTCCAGGCCCAGACGCCAGCCCAGAATCTCTGGAGATAACCACGCCACTTGCTTGCCGAACCATTCTGTTACGACGTTGCCCGAGGAGGCCTTAGCGGTTTTGGCGCCGCCGAGCACGAAGGCGCAGGGCGCTTCGCCGTAGCGGCGGATGCGCTCGGCGAGCCAGGAATTCGGGAATGCCGGCGCCGCCAGCACGACTGGCGTGCCTGCAAACCAGGCGAGCCTTGCCCCGAGATTCGCATCGTCCTGCCGTTGCGGCGCGGGCAGTCCGTAAGCGTGCTGATACTGCGCGATGGCCGCATCCAGGTCATTTACAGCAAGCACTACTTTGGCGACCCCGCTGAACTGGGCGGCGGTGGGCTTGCCGGTGGGGTAGGCGCGGCGGTCTCGCGGCGTGAAATCGTGAATCAGAAAGGGAAAGAAGTTTCCATTGCCAGTTCCGACCTGCGCCGCCTCCCACTCGAGCTGCACCCCGTCGGGGCGCTTGCGCCCATTCCTCGCGGGAGAGGAAACCATGATGCCCGCGGTTCGGAGCCTCGCCGCCTCCGCTGTCAAATCCGCGGGACGAATCGCCCAGGCGCACGGCCCGCCATCGCTTTCCAGGAACTTGTGCCACTCGTGCCGTGCCAGGGCGGCGGCGTCGGCGTGCGGCTGGATGCCCATCAACTCGAGATACGAGCCGTCGGGAAAGCTGACGAGCGCCATCTCGGTGGCGTGATTCGCGTGCGGTCCGCCGTATTCGTGGGGGAGACCCATCGCGTCGAACGCGCGCTGCATGGCTCCGAGGTCATGGCCGCACACGGTTGCGTGGTCCACCTTTAGATCGGCCGCCATCAGCGGAACTCCCAAGAAGGCCCAGATCGCGAAGTGGCGCAGCATGGTTTCATTCTCCTCTCTCGGGCGGCCTACGGGAGGGCGAAGACCACCAGGGCCTGGTTGCTACTCGGACTCGGGTCGGTCACGCCCGCGCCGCCGTCCGCCGCGACTACCGCGACATACTGCTTTCCGTTCTTGCCTTGATAGGTGATCGGCACCGAGATGGCGCTAGCGTCGAGCTTGGTCACCCAGAGTTCTTTCCCGGTCCTCGAATCGATTGCGCGAAAGCGCTTGTCGTTAGTGGCGCCGATGAAGAGCAGGCCGCCCGCGGTGACGATCGGACCGCCGAAGCCGATGCGGCCGGTGTTCCGTTTGCCCTCCGGCAGTTCGTCGGTAACGCCGAGCCGGATCTGCCATGCGAACTCGCCTGTGTTCGCGTTCACCGCCGTGAGACGGCCCCATGGCGGTTTCTGGCACGGCCAACTGCTGGCTCCAATCAACCGGCCATTGGCATCCACTCTCCGCCACCAGAATTTTGAATTGAACGGATTGCCGAAAATGCTGGCCTGCTGGTACGGAACCTGCGAACCTTCCTTCTGTTTTTCGATCCATCCCAGGCTGCCGTATTCGTTGGTGAATGCGTAGACATAGCCGAGCGCGGGATCGGATGCAGTTCCGCCCCAGTTGACGCCGCCGATCGCGCCGGGGAAGATCACGCTCGAATGCGGAGGAGCGCCGGGCGCGCGATAGACCCAGGGCGTGAAGGGGCCTTGGTTTTCCACGCCACCGCTTCTCTCCACCAGATCGCGGCAAAACTTCGCGTGCTCCTCAGTGGTATCCGCGGCGGTCACCAGATCGTCCATGCTGAAGCTCATGCGCCCGAACGGCGGCGGCTTTACCGGAATCGGCTGCGTGGGCGAACTCTGTTCCCCCGGAACTTTACTTTGGGGAACCGGATTTTCCTTGATGCCGAGGACTGGCTCGCCGGTCACACGGTTCAAGATGTACATGTACCCGACCTTGCCGGTCTGCGCCAGAATCGGAATCTTCTTTCCGTCGACAGTTACATCGATGAGGCCGGGGGCGGGGGGCAGATCGAAGTCCCACAGATCGTGGTGCACGGCCTGAAAATACCATTTCAGTTTGCCGGTATTCGCCTCGAGCGCGACGACGGAGTTGCCGAACAGGTCGTTGCCTTTGCGGTCGGCGCCATAGAAATCGCTGGCCGGGCTGCCATAGGTGCTGTAGAGGATTCCGCGTTCGGTATCCACCGTCATATAGAATCCCCAGTTGTTGACCCCGGTGCGGTCTTTCCAGCCGTCGTCCACCCAACTGTCATTGCCGGGCTCGCCAAGGCGGGGTACGGAATGGAAGGTCCATAGCTGCGCTCCCGTGCGAGCGTCATAGGCGCGTGTATCTCCGGGCTCGTTGGGGACCTGGATTTCGCCGACATTGGGTCCCACAAACAGGAGGTTCCGATAGATGGTGGGAGGCGAATTATAGGCGATACCGAGATCCACCTCGCCCTCTTTGCCAAAGCCGGGATCGATCTTCCCGGTTTTGGCGTTCAGCGCAATCATCTTCTTGGCGGCGGTAAATATTATGCGCGGAGGATTGCTGCTGTCGCCGGGCCAGTACGCGACGCCGCGCCGCGATGGCGCGCCGGTGGGAAGCGGGTAACTCCAGATCTCCTTGCCGGTCTGTGGATCGAGCGCCACTACGCGTCTCCCCGCCGGCAGATACATCACGCCGTTCACGACGATGGGCGTGGCCTCGGAGGTGGGCGCCTGTCCGCCTTCGGGCGCGCCACCTCCCTCCACGGCGGGTTGCAGGCGGTAGGACCAAACCTGCGTCAGCTTCGCTACATTCTTCGTGTTGATCTGCGTCAGAGGCGAGTAGCGCGTTCCGGCGAGGTCATGCCCATACATGGGCCATTCGCTGCTGACAGGCGCTTTGCCCGACTGCGCCAATAGCACTTGCGCGAGAAAGGCCCCGGCGAAAAACAGAGTTGTCAAACGGTCGATCAATTCGTTTCCCCAGTAGAAGTGGCGGTGCGAGCGTCCGCAACCTGCAATATACATCTACTTAGGGGGAAACTTCACGCGGCGGCGCTTTGAGCCTCGCGTATGTGTCTGCGGATTCCGCCGGCAAAGTCCGCTTCCGCGGCAGGCTACGCCCGCGGATGAATGCCGGAGCAGAAACTGCTGCAGTCTGAGGAAGCAACGACAGCGGCAAATTCGGCGGGCTCGCTATCGGCGAAGAACCACTCGTCGCCGGTTCGGCTCAGCTCGACGGTGTCGCCGAAGCCGCGGAGCGCTACACGCACACGCGACGCGCTGGCTGCCAGCAGAACGCCTTCCTTCGCCGCCCCTCTCGAATCGCGAATAATGACATGCATCGTTGATCTCCCCTCCTGACTGATACTCATGGAATCAGGGAGCAGGGAACAAGCTTACTTTCGATAGCGAGCGAAGCGGCGCGTACCGGTACGCACATCGAGGCTTTGCCTGCGAAACGATGCACGTTTTCATGACACCGGTGGAACGCGCCGATCCGCATTAATCGGAGAGCTTCTCTTGATTTTTGAAACATGTTACCGTGAGGGTTAATTAGGACACCTGATGCCCACCACGGAGGCCGGACTCCGGCCAGACGCGGGGGAGCGGGCCTTCATCGACCAGGTTATTGCCCGCCGCAGTGGCCGCCCGGGTGCATTGTTGGGGATCCTGGAGGAAATCCAGGAGCACCAGCCTCGCAAATACATCTGTGTTGAAGCCATAGAGTACGTAGCCGAGAAGACGGGAATTTCCTTGTCCCAGATCTTCAGCGTGGTTACTTTCTATGCTCTGTTCAACCGGGAGCCGCAAGGCGAGCACACCATCTCGATCTGCCGCGGCACGGCTTGCCATACGCGCGGTTCGCGCAACCTGCTGGAGACTTTGAGTCTCGAGTTGAATCTCGGGCAAGGCGGAGCACACGCGGACAAACTCACTTTGACCACGCCCGACGGGCAGTTCACGATCCGCACGGTTGCATGTTTCGGTCAGTGCGCGCTGGCGCCGGTCGTGGAAGTGGATCACCGGATCTGCGGTCATATGAACCAGGGCGTATTGAAGCGCGAGGTGCAGGCGCTGATCCCGGAGAAAATTTGATGAGCCGCATAGAGGACATCAGCACCTTCAACGCCGTCCGCGAGGCGGGAATGTCCAAGCTGCTTCCGGATTCCGTGCGGGTCACCGTCGGGATGGGTACCTGCGGCCGGGGTAATGGCGCCGAAGCCGTATTTCACGCCTTGACGGAAGTAGTGGACGCCGCCGGCGGACGCCTGGAGAGCGTGGGTTGTTTCGGGCCCTGTTCGGAAGAGCCGCTGGTGGGAGTGTGGCGGCCGGGAAGCCCCCTGGTGATTCTCCGCCGCGTCCAGCAGAGCGATGCAGAACGTCTCGTCTCCGATTTGATGGACGGCCGGATCCCGAAAGATCTGGCGTGGTGCAAGGTGGAAGAGTGGGATCACCTGACGGCTCAGGTGAAATACGGACATGGCTACCCCGAGTTGCCTTGTTGGAACGAAGTGCCGTTTTTTGCCGGGCAGAAAAAGATCGTTCTTCGCAATTGCGGATTTATCGATCCGGAGGATATCGAAGAGTACATAGCCGTCGGAGGGTACGAGGCCCTCTACAAAGCTCTCATCGACAGCCGTCCCGAGGCCGTAATCGAACAGATCAAGGCAGCGCGGTTGCGAGGCCGTGGGGGCGCCGGCTATAGCACGGGACTAAAGTGGGAATACCTGGCGAAGGCCTCCGCCGATACGAAGTACATCATCTGCAACGCCGATGAGGGTGATCCCGGCGCCTACATGAACCGCAACGAGATCGAGAGCGATCCGCATTCCGTGCTGGAAGGCATGATTATCGGCGGTTATGTCATGGGGGCGAGCCAGGGAATCATCTACGTTCGGGCGGAGTATCCGGTGGCGGTCCACCGGCTTACTCACGCCATTGAACAGACCCGCGAGTACGGTCTACTCGGAAACAACATTTTGGGACGCGGCTTCAATTTCGATATCGAGTTGGTGGAAGGAGCGGGCGCCTTCGTGTGCGGTGAAGAGACCGCTCTGATCGCGTCGCTGGAAGGGTTGGCCGGGCGGCCTCGGCCGCGGCCGCCATTCCCCGCGCAGAAAGGTTTATTCGGCAAGCCCACGAACATCAATAATGTGGAAACTTGGTGCAATATCGCGCCCATTATCGTGAAGGGCCCAGCCTGGTTCACGCAGACTGGCAGCGCCAAGAGCGCCGGAACGAAGGTTTTCTCGCTGGTCGGTAAGGTTCAGAACACCGGGCTGGTGGAGATGCCGCTGGGCACTCCCATCAAAACCTTTGTTTACGACATCGGCGGAGGCGGCGCAGCAGGCAAGAGTATCAAAGCCGTCCAGACCGGCGGACCCTCGGGCGGCTGTATCCCGCAGGAGATGTTTGCGACGCCGGTCGATTACGAAACCCTCGCGCAACTCGGATCGATCATGGGATCGGGCGGCATGGTGGTGATGGATGAAGACAACTGCATGGTCGACGTGGCGCGGTACTTCGTGGAATTCACGCATTCGGAATCGTGTGGAAAGTGCGTGCCGTGCCGTGTCGGACTAGACCAGGCGCTCGACATCATCAACGGTTTCACCGAGGGGACCGGCACGATGGCGCAACTCGAACTGCTGGGAGAGTTGAGCCGCATGATTCGGGACACGTCCCTGTGCGGTCTCGGTCAAACAGCGCCGAATCCGGTGCTCACCACGATTCGGCATTTCGGGCATGAATTCGAAGACCACATCCTGGGCCGGCGCTGCAGCGCAGGTATCTGCGCGCAGCTCGCGCTTTCGCCTTGCGAGAACAGTTGCCCTCTGCACATGAACGTTCCGCGATACCTGCAGTTGCTGAAGGAGAATCGCCTGGACGATGCGTTTGTGTCGGTGATTCTGGACAATCCTCTACCCGCTTCCACTGGCCGGGTTTGCCAGCACCCGTGCGAGGAGCGGTGCCGGCGCCAGACGGTTGACGAGCCAGTGAACATGCGCGAGGTCCATCGCTTTATCGCCGACCGTGTGATGGGTTCGGAGCGTTGGAATAGCATCGTGGACCGCCTGCTGCGCCGCAAGCTGGCCGCCACGGAACATCGCGTGGCGATCGTGGGCGCGGGGCCCGCCGGCCTTACGGCCGCATTCTACCTGGCGCTGCTGGGTCATCGGGTCACTGTGTTCGACAGCCAGCGCGAGCCCGGGGGGATGCTCCGGTACGCGCTGCCCGAATACCGGCTGCCGAAGACGGTGCTGGCCCAGGAAGTCGATCTGGTCCGGCGGTGCGGAGTGGAGTTCGTAACCGAAACAGCAGTCGGATCGGCGATTGGATTCGACGAACTTGCGAATCAATTCGATGCCGTGTTCGTTGCGATCGGGATGTGGAAAGCGTCCGAGCTTCCTATAGCGGGTGCGGAGTTGAAAGGCGTGATGGGGGCTGTGCCGTTTCTGGAGGCGGTTGCACGAGGAGAAGCGCAGCCAACGGGAAGGCGTGTCGCGGTGATCGGCGGCGGCAATGCCGCGATTGACTCCGCTCGCACCGCGCGGCGCCTCGGCGCGGATGTCACGGTCGTCTACCGGCGCGAGCGCAAGGATATGCCGGCAATTGCGGAAGAGACCGAGGCGGCCGAGCGGGAAGGGGCGAAATTTATTTTTCTCGCAGCTCCCCACCGCATCTTGGGAGGCGCCGGAGGGAACGTCCAGGCTCTCGAGATCGTGAGGACGCGCCTTGGCGAGTTCGATACCTCGGGGCGTCAGAAGCCGGTGCCGACCGGCGAGATCGTGCGACTCGATTGCGAGAGCGTGATCATAGCGGTGGGCGAGAGCGTGGACGCGGAGTTTTGCCGCGCTTCGGGTTTGCATCTGACGCAATCCGGACATATTGCGGCCGAGCGTTTTACCCTGGCAGCCAGCCGGGAGAAATTCTATGCCGGAGGCGACGTGGTCTCGGGTCCCTCCAACGTTTCGACTGCCATGGCGTATGGGAAACAGGCTGCGCGCAGCATCGACCGGCAACTCATGGGTACAGACCGGTTCGCGAATCTGTTCGAGGTCTTCGAATGCGACCAGAGCGTGCCCTCTCTGCCGGGCAAGAGCCCGCGCCGCGCGGGACCCGAACAGCCGGCGGGCTCGCGCGTACGCAACTCCGAGGAGGTGGTCCTGGGTCTTACCGAGGAGGACGCGGTGGCGGAGTCGAGCCGCTGCCTGCGATGTGACGTGCGCGTCTGAAAGGAGTGCTGCTTGCCACAAAAAAGATCGATCCGAATCGACGGGGAGTTGGTTCAGGTCGCGCGCGGCCAGACGGTGCTCGAAGCCGCTCGCGCGGCCGGCCGTTCGATCCCGACACTCTGCCACTTTGATGGGCTTCGCGACTCTGGCGCCTGCCGGCTGTGCATTGTCGAAGTCTCGGGCAGCGGACGTCTCCTTCCGGCCTGCACGACGCCGGTGGAAGACGGGATGGCCGTGACCACCGTATCGCCGAAGCTTACGGCTTACCGGCGCATGGTCGTGGAGTTGCTGCTCGCCGAACGAAATCACATCTGCTCGGTTTGCGTCTCGAATGGCAATTGCCAGTTGCAGGCAGTGGCCACTTCGTTAGGCGTCACCAGCGTGCGGTTTCGGTATCGATACCCCACGCTTCCCGTGGACCACTCGCACCCGCGATATGTGCTCGATCACAACCGGTGCATCCTGTGTTCCCGTTGCGTGCGCATTTGCGCCGAACTCGAATGCGCGCACGTTTGGGATTTTATGTCCCGCGGGATTCAGCTTCGCGTGGTGAGCGATCTCAACGGGCCGTGGGCGAAGGCCTCCCGGTGTACGGATTGCGGCAAGTGCGTGCATGCATGCCCCACGGGAGCGCTGGCGGAAAAGGGGCGGTCGGTGGAGGAGATGGCGAAAAACTTTGTGCGGCTTAGCCAGGTAGCGCTGAGCAAGGGAGCCCGGCCGTGAGCAAGCTGAAATTGGCTACCGTGTGGCTGGATGGCTGTTCGGGCTGTCATATGTCGCTGCTCGATTTGGATGAGGGAATTCTGATCATCGCCGAAAAAGGCAATTTAGTGTTTGGGCCTCTGGTGGACGCAACGGAGTTTCCCGAAGATGTCGACTTGACGCTCGTGGAGGGCGCGGTATCCAGCCAGGAAGACGTGAAGAAGATTCAGATGATTCGGGCGCGCACCCGCCTATTAGTTGCCCTGGGGGACTGCGCCGTTACCAGTAACGTGCCGTCCATGCGCAATGGAATTCCCGTGAGCCGTTTGCTGCGGAACATTTACACGGAGCACGCGGACGTCGCGGAAGGTCTCCCGGGGAACGGGGTGTTGCCGGCCCTGCTGCCGCAAGCCCGCCCACTACATGATTTCGTTAGAGTGGACGTCCACCTGCC
The DNA here is from genome assembly GCA_964390225.1 of uncultured Solibacteraceae bacterium. Lineage (GTDB taxonomy): Bacteria > Acidobacteriota > Terriglobia > Bryobacterales > Bryobacteraceae > PSRJ01. Next base: position 6,090 of record CAYMHP010000073.1, on the reverse strand, counting down.
CGGATGCCCGCCCGCTCCTGAACTGATAATGGCAGTCGTTTCGGACTTGCTAGCGGGCAAGAAGCCTGTAATCGCCGCGAAATTCGGCTGAGTGAATCGCCATGAAACGAATCACAGTTGACCCGGTTACAAGAATCGAAGGGCACGGCAAGATCACCATTTACCTGGACGACAACGGGCAAGTCGCCGACGCCCGCTTTCACGTAACACAGGTGCGCGGTTTTGAGAAATTCGTCGAGGGCCGCCCGTTCTATGAGATGCCGGGCATCACCGCGCGGATCTGCGGCATCTGCCCGGTGAGCCACCTAATGGCGGCCGCCAAAGCGTGCGACGCCATCATGGCGGTTCGCATTCCTCCCACGGCCGCGATGATCCGGGAATTGGTGCATTGTGCCCAGTTCGTGCAGTCGCATGCGCTCAGTTTCTTTCATCTGTCGGCGCCCGATCTGCTGCTGGGATTCGACTCGGACCCGGCCCGCCGCAACATTCTGGGGCTGGCCGAGAAACGCCCGGAGTTGGCGCGGGACGGCATCGCACTCCGGAAGTTCGGGCAGCGCATTATCGAGTTAGCGGCCGGGGAGCGTGTGCATCCTTCAGGAATTGCGCCCGGCGGCGTAACTCGTCCGCTGGATCCGGACGCCCGGGAAGAAATCCTGATGGGCTTGGCCCCGGCTCGCGATATCGCGCGGAAAACACTGGTCACGTTCAAGGATCTGCTGGAGCGGTTTTCCGACGAAATCGCGAACTTCGGGTCAATGCAAACGATGTTTGCCGGCCTGGTGGATGCTTCCGGCTGCCTGCAGCTCTACGACGGGCTGCTTCGTTTCCGGGATGCGGATGGCGCCACCGTGGTAGAGGGCTTGGCCGCCGGCCGGTATGCCGACTATATGGCTGAAGCCACCTTGCGCGACTCTTATCTCAAGGCGCCGTATTTTAGACCGAGAGGATACCCGGCCGGTATTTACCGCGTGGGCCCACTGGCGCGATTGAATGTGGCCGACCGCATGGGCACACCCGCGGCGGATGCGGAATTGAGCGAATTCCGCCAGCGCTTCGGGCCGGTTACCGGCAGTTCGTTCCACTACCATTACGCGCGGCTGATCGAGATCGTTTATGCACTGGAGCGGATTCGCGTTCTGCTGGAATCGCCAGGTATCCTCGACAAGCACGTTCGTGCACGCGCAGGGGTGAATGCGCTGGAAGGCATCGGGGTCGCCGAAGCGCCGCGCGGGATTCTCGTCCACCATTACAAAGTAGATGAGGACGGCGCGATCAAGTGGGCAAACCTGATTATTGCCACCGGGCACAATAATCTCGCCATCAACCGCAGCGTCACGCAGGTAGCTAAGCGGTACCTGACCGGGGAGCGGCTCGAGGAGGGCATGCTGAATCGCGTCTCGGCAGTGGTTCGCGCCTACGATCCCTGCCTCAGTTGCTCGACGCATGCCGAAGGACGGGTTCCGCTGCACATCGCACTGGTAGACGCACGGGGCGAGGTGCTGCATGAACTCCACGGCTGACGGGTTCTGATCACACCGGCTACGGGAACCCGCTGCGCGGCGATGACGGTGCGGGTCCGCGTGTTGCAAGCGTGCTGCGTGCGCGCGGCATGCAACGAACCAGACGCCATCTGTGCTGGACCATCTCGTGACCCAGGCTGGCTTCTGAAAACCGCCGGCGAGTTGTATGGCAACAGGCCCGACGCTGTGCTGATTACGATCGGCGGCGAATCGCACGAGCTGGGGCGCGGTCTGTCAGCCCCTGTTCGCGGCGCGGTTCGGAAGGTGGTGAGTCTGCTGTGGGAGCACCCGGACGCATCGCCCAGAACACGACTACAATAAGGACATCCACGCGATCTGATCCGGGCTATGCGCTCTATTCTTACGCGTTCCGTTGTCATCGGCGCCTTGCTGCTGATTGCTACAGCCGCACTGGCGCAACGGTTTCGCTTCCGGTTCCAGCAGGAGGAAGAGGGTCCCCGGCCCGATTTCCCGGCGACCGGCGAATTTCACTTTGTCCGCGTAGAATACACCGACCTGCCGGAATTCCACCGAGGCTACGGCTTCGCTTCGCGCGGCGCCATGGGCGATGGCTGGTGGATGGTGGACTGGCCAGATGCGGACGATCACTTCTCGCTCGGCATTCAACGCCTGACGCGGATAGCCCCCGGGCGACCGGAACATTTTCGGTTCACAGACGAACGGCTTTTCGATTATCCATGGCTGTACGCGACACAGACGGGGTGGTGGGGGCTGACCGATGCGGAGGTGGCTCGCCTGCGCGAGTATTTGCTCCGCGGTGGATTCCTGGTCGTAGACGATTTCTGGGGTCAGCAGGATTGGGAATTGTTTCGCCGCACCATGGAGCGCGTGCTGCCGGGGCAGCCGATAACGGACATCGCGTTGTCGGACTCCGTGATGCACGTTCTTTACGACATTGAGGCGAAGGATCTCACGTTCATCCCCGGGACGCGGCATTTGCGGAGAGGGCCGGACGGCATCGTAGTCCAGCAACCTCCCGGGACTGCGCCGGCATGGCGCGCATTAGACGACGATCGCAAACGGATGGTGGTCGCGATCAATTACAACACCGATGTGGGTGATGCCTGGGAGTACGCCGATTCTCCCCTTTATCCCGAGAAGATGACCGCGCTGGCCTACCGCTACGGCATCAACTACATCATCTACGCAATGACTCACTGATTTGCGCGTTCTTCAGCACCCATCCAGTTTTCGTGCGATTTATCCCGCTCGGGGCCGCATGGCAATCTCCGTGCATCTATCTAACGCGGAGGCCGGATGCGGCTCGGATTCATATTTGCCGTGGTAGTAGTTCTGGCAGGCCTCTCACCGGCAGCAGTTTCCCGGCGAACGCACCCTGCCAAACACCTCCATCCTTACCGAAAGCACTGGAAGCACGAAACCTTGAGCAAAAAGCCTTTAGCCCGTGTTACGGCAGGTGCGGGAATCAACCAGCTGCGGCACCATCCCCGGCAACTGGGCGGAGGAGCGGCCGGGTTCGGTAAACGGGCTGGCGCCGGCTTCGCCACAGGCGCCGTAGCCAGTACCGTGGAACACGCTGTCGCGGCCCCGCTCCACGAAAGCCTGCATTACCGCCGTTCTCGGAAGCGGCGATTCGGGCCCAGGCTACGGCACGCGCTGGTGAGCACTGTGGTGACGAGGAACACGCGCACCGGTAAACGAACGCCGGCCGCCGGCCGGATCTCCGGACATGCCGCCGCGGGCGCAGTCTCGCAAGCTGTCATTCCGGGAGCCGTTGGCGCCTCGACAGCGGGGATCGGACTGGCGGCCGACGCCGGCGCCAATGTCGCGCGCGAATTCGCTCCGCGCCGGAAGCACCGGCACGCGCATCGGCGTAAGCCAGCGTGACGAATCGTCGCCATGTTCGGGGAATTTCCTCGCGTTTGGGCTTAAGAATTTCGGAACTAGTTCAACATTTACTCGTCTAAACTTTCAATCGGTCGCCTTTGGCCTCCGGGAGTGCGGGTTCGGATCTCCTTGGGAATGGGGAGGAGCGTTTCTTAGCCGAGGCTATACTGGTTCATATCAGCGAGTTCTGTAAGTATTTTGGATTGCGGTTGTTTCGAGCCATTCGGAGGTCCTTGGTGTCCCGGTCGATGCCCGTCGTATTCTTTATTCCCGGCCTCGTCTTGTTAGTCGGGACGAGCGGCTGCCAGTCTCAGAAAGCGCAGTCGGCCGGGCTACCGCCTCCCGTTCCTGTGAGCACGGCGTCCGTTACCCAGGAAAGCATTCCAATCGAGATTCGCGCCGTGGGAAGGGTTGAGCCCTCCGCGGTCATCCAGGTGAAATCGCAGATCGCCGGGGAAATCGTAGCCGTCGCTTTCCGCGAGGGGGCCAATGTTACAAAAGGCGATCTGTTGTTCAAGATCGACGAGCGGCCGTATCGGGAAGCTTTGCGCCAGGTGCAGGCAAATCTCGATCGCGACACCGCATTGCTACGCCAGGCCGAAGCGAATCTTGACCGAGATCGGGCGCAGGCAAAGAGCGCCCAAGCCGACGCCGACCGGAACCGGGAATTAAACAAGGAGGGGTTGGCCTCGAAGGCGCAGAACGACCAGTCGCAGGCAGCGGCGGACGCGATTCGCGCCTCGATTGCCGCCGATCAGGCTGCCATCGAGAGTGCACGCGCTTCGCTCGAGAGTGACCGGTCGGCGGTGGACCGCGCCAAACTCGACCTGACTTACTGCGAAATCCACGCGCCCGTCTCGGGGCGCACGGGAAACCTGCTCATCCAGCAAGGGAACCTCGTGGGAGTAAACGGCAATCCCCTCGTGGTGATCAATCAGCTAACTCCGATCTGGGCTACGTTCGCGGTTCCGGAGGATTCGCTCGCGACCATTCGCCGCAACGCCGCGGAGCACAGTTTGCCCGTCAGGGCGGTGCCGCGCGACAATTCGGGCCGTCAGGTGAAAGGCGAACTTTCCGTTATCGACAACACGGTGGATACGAGCACGGGAACGATCCATTTGAAGGCCACATTTCAGAACCACGACGGAACGTTGTGGCCCGGCCAGTTCGTCGACGTGACGCTGACCCTCGGCACATTGCGGCAGGCTCTGGTTGTCCCGGCGGAAGCGGTGCAAGCCGGCCAAAACGGGCAGATGGTCTACGTGGTTAAATCGGACCGGACGGTGGAGCCGAGGCCGGTGAAGGTGGGCGCGAATTACTCGGACAAAGTAATCATCGAGAGCGGTCTTTCGGCGGGAGAGAGCGTGGTTACCGACGGGCAATTGCGCTTGTTTCCGGGGGCGCACATTCAACCGGTCCCGGCGAGCCGGATCGATTCCAAACCTCTTTAATCATGAACGTTTCGCGCATCTTCATCGAGCGGCCGATCATGACGGCCCTGGTCATGTTCGCGATTTTGTTATTCGGGATCGTGGGCTACCGGGCGCTGCCGGTGGCGGCTCTGCCGAGCGTGGATTATCCGACGATTCAGGTGTATGCGGGATTGCCCGGGGCGAGTCCGGAAACCATGGCGGCTGCCGTGGCCACGCCACTCGAGCGGAGCTTATCGAATATCGCCGGCATCGATAATATGAGTTCGTCGAACTCGCAGGGGAGTACCTCGATCACGGTGCAGTTCGCCCTGGAGCGCAACATCGATGCCGCGGCGCAGGACGTCCAGGCGGCGATTGCGGCGGCGGCCGGGTTGCTTCCTCCCGACATGCCCCGCCCCCCCAGTTATCAGAAGGTCAACCCCGCCCAACAGCCGGTTCTATACCTGGCGCTGGCCTCGACCACGCTGCCCATGTATACCGTGGATGAGTATGCGGAGACGCTGCTCGCGCCCCGCATCTCCATGACCAGCGGGGTGTCGCGTGTGCAGGTGTTCGGCGGATCGAAATACGGCGTGCGCGTGCAGCTCAATCCCGACGCTCTCTCGTCGTTGGGTATCGGGTTCGATGACGTCGAGAAAGCGATTCAGGCGAGCAATGTCAACCTGCCGACCGGGAAACTGAACGGCGCAAAACAGTCCTTCACGGTTCAATCGAGCGGCCAGTTGCAAAGCGCCGCGGCGTACCGGCCGCTCATCGTCTCCTGGCATGACGGCGTGCCGGTGCGGCTCGACCAGTTAGGGCAGGTGATTGACGGTGTCGCATTCGACCGGCAGGTGGCCTGGACCGGCGCCAAGCGGAGCGTCGTGCTGGCGATTCAGCGACAGCCGGGGACGAATACTGTCGAGGTGGTAGACAGCATTAAGGCGCTTTTGCCCGCTTTCCGCGCCGGGATGCCCCCGGCTCTCGAGCTTTCCGTGATCTATGACGCCTCCCAGACCATCCGCGCGTCCGTCAACGACGTGAAGTTCACGTTGATGCTGACGATTGGGCTGGTGGTGATGGTCATCGCGTTGTTCCTGCGCAATCTCTCGGCGACGTTGATTCCAGGCGTCGCCGTGCCGATTTCCATCATCGGAACGTTTGCGGTGATGTACCTGCTCGGCTACAGCCTGAACAACCTCTCGCTGATGGCGCTCACTCTGTCGGTGGGCTTCGTTGTGGACGACGCCATCGTGATGCTGGAAAACATCGTCCGCTACACGGAGATG
>CAYMHP010000072.1:11166-19792 GCA_964390225.1 uncultured Solibacteraceae bacterium | reverse complement strand
TTACGTTCACCGCCGGAGAAGTCGAACACCCCCAACGTAACCTTCCCTTGTCTTTGCTGTTGGGTACAGTTATCGTGATCGGGCTTTATGTTTGCGTCAATTCTGCCTATCTAGTCGTTTTACCTTTGGAGCAAGTGCAGCACGCTGCTTCCGACCGTGTGGCCGGAGCTATGCTCGCAGCCGTGCTTCCAGCGGCCGGCGCGGCCCTGATGGCGCTGGCAATTATGGTTTCCGCGTTCGGATGCATCAATGGAATGTTGATGTCGGGCGCGAGAGCTTATTACGCCATGGCAAAAGATGGTCTGTTCTTCCGACGTGCCGCTACCGTCAACCGCGCCCATGTTCCGGGCTCTTCCCTTGCAATGCAGGGGGCGTGGGCTTCGTTCCTGGTTGTGATCCGCACTTACAACCCAGCTACGCACGAGTATGGGAATCTCTATAGCAATTTGCTGGACTACGTGGTCTCGGCTGCGCTGCTCTTCTATATCCTCACCATTGCGGGATTGTTTCGGCTGCGCATCCGACGTCCGCAAGCGGAGCGGCCGTACCGGGCATTCGGATATCCGGTCGTCCCGATGCTATACCTGCTGAGCGCCACAACCGTGCTCGCAGTCCTGTTTATATACCGTCCGCTCACGACCTTTCCCGGCATGCTCATTGTTTTGATCGGAGTGCCTGTATTTTGGGGCTTCCGGCGGAACGCGTCTCAAACGAACGACCCTGTACAGAAGGCGATCTTAGGTAATGAAGCTAACCACTGAATCATCCATTCGCCTCGCTACGGAGATTCCGGGCCCTCTGTCCCGGAACCTTCAACAACGGCGTGAGGCAAGCATTCCACGGGGCGTCGCGTCGGTGCTGCCGGTCTTTGTCCGGCGAGCCAACGGCGCGATCATTGAAGACATTGATGGCAATCAATTTCTCGACTTCACCGGCGGCATCGGATGCCAGAACACGGGGCACTGCCCGCCTGCGGTTGTAGAGGCGATCCGGGCGCAATCCGAACAGTTCGTTCACACCTGCTTCATGGTGACCCCCTACGAAGGGTACGTGCGGTTGGCCGAGGAACTGAACCGCCGGACGCCGGGAGACTTTCCGAAAAAGACATTCTTTGTGAACAGCGGCGCCGAAGCAGTGGAAAACGCCGTTAAGATCGCGCGCCACTACACTCGCCGCGATGGCATCATCGCTTTCGAAGACGCCTTTCATGGACGCACTCAGTTAGCATTGAGCCTCACGGGAAAATCCAAGCCTTATAAATCCGGCTTCGGCCCGTTTGCCCCTGAGATCTACCGGATGCCGTTTGCATACTGCTATCGATGCTCATACAATCTGACGTACCCCGCCTGCAAGGCGGAGTGCGCTCGCCGAATCGAGGTCGCATTCAAGCGGCAGATCGAGGCGGAAGCCGTTGCGGCTGTGATATTCGAACCAGTATTAGGCGAGGGAGGCTTTGTGGCTCCGCCGTTCGAGTGGTTCCAAGTTGTGGCGAGCCTCTGCCGTAAATACGATATCCTCGTGATCGCGGATGAAATTCAAACCGGATACTGCCGGACCGGTCCGCTGTTTGCATGTGAATGGTTCGCCATCGAGCCCGATTTGATTGTGACGGCTAAATCGATCGCCGGAGGCTTACCGCTCGCGGGCGTGACTGGCAGAGCCGAGATCATGGATTCACCCGGACCTGGCGGACTGGGAGGTACGTTCGGTGGCAATCCGGTGGCGTGCGCAGCGGCACTCGAGGTTCTCAACGGTATCGACTCATCTCGCCTCCCCGAGCGCTCGGCCCGGATCGGCGAACTCTTCGAATCAATCACGCGAGATTGGCCTCATCGTTTCTCGCTGATCGGTGACATCCGCGGCGTGGGAGCGATGCGTGCTATCGAACTGGTCCGCGACCGCGCGACCAAGGAACCTGCCGACGAGGAGACCCGGCGAGTTCTGGCTGCGTGTCACCGCCGCGGATTGCTGATGATCTCAGCGGGTACGTTCGGCAACGTGATTCGCTTGCTCGTCCCCCTCGTTGCCACGGACGAGCAGATCAAGGAAGGTCTCGAAGTGCTGCATGAAGCGTTAACCGAGCTTCACGCGTAGAGGCCAGAGGTGTAACACCCGCCGATCAAGGCGCGGCAATCGGCCGAGCGCTCGTCAAATTCGCGGTATTGTTGAGACGCATGAACTTGGCATAGGATGAATGATCGCAATCCTCTGTCGGCTGCACGGCGGCGGACCTGGAATTCATTGAGGGGCCATTATGGAATCCGAGCACTCCCGACGAACCTTCGTGGCCGCGAGTATCGGTGCTGCCGCCTGGGCTTCGACGCAAGCTTCGGGCGCACCAAAAGATCTGATTGCTCTGACACTTCGGCATGCTTCCCAGATGCTCCGCAGCAAGACGGTGTCGCCGGTTGAACTCACCCAGGCGTGCTTGCAGCGCATCGAGCGGTACAACCCGGCGGTGAATGCGTTCATCACGGTCACCGGAGAATCAGCTCTTGGTAGGGCGCGTGAAATGGAAGCAGAGCTACATCGCGGCAAGTGGCGCGGCCCCCTGCACGGTATTCCTATCGCCCTGAAGGACAACATCGACACTGCTGGCATCCGCACCACGGGAGCGAGCGAATTGTTCAAAGACCGGGTCCCGACGGAAGATGCCGAGGTTGCCCGCCGACTGAAAGCCGCCGGCGCGGTTCTGCTGGGCAAACTCAACATGCATGAGTTCGCTTACGGCGCTACGTCGGCCGTCAGCTACTTCGGCCCCGTTCACAATCCTTGGGCACTCGACCGCGTGTCTGGAGGATCGTCCGGCGGTTCGGCGGCCGCCATCGCCACCTCCATGTGCTTCGGTACGCTGGGCACCGACACCGGTGGGTCGATCCGTATCCCCAGCTCGCACTGCGGCGTCGTAGGCCTGATGCCCACCTACGGCCGAGTCAGCAATCGCGGTGTTATCCCCATGGCGTGGACGCTCGATCATGTCGGCCCAATCTGTAAGACAGTCGACGACGCGGCGCTTATCCTGGATGTTATCGCGGGCTATGACGAGATGGATTCGACGACCGTGGACACGCCGGTTCCCGATTACAACGCTGCGTTCAAGATGCGCGTTTCGAAGTTGCGGGTGGGGCTCCCGCGCGCCGGATTCTTTGACAATCTCAACCCGGAGTACGCGAAGGCCATTGAAGCTGCAATCGACACGCTGCGGAAGCTGACTGCGAGCGTCACCGACGTCCAAGTACCGCCCGCGGTAGCGGCGCCGATCGTTTGGGGACCCGAAACCTACGCGTATCACGCGAAGTGGCTCACCGAGTCGCCGGAAAAGTACCAGGCCGCAACGCGCACGCAGATGATCCGGTCCGACGAGGTGAAGCCGGACGTATACGCCGAAGCGCGGCGGCAAGTCGATCTGGTCCGCCGGGAGATCAAGAAGGTCTTTCGGGAGGTGGATCTGCTGGTCACGCCCACTATGAAAACTCCGCCCGCCACCATCGCCGCCAGCCTAAACGCACCCGCGCCCAACCCTCCCGGGGCTCCTGCTCTCAATACCGGGAGCGGAAATCCGTGGGCGTTTGATGTTTACGGAATTCCGGCCATCACGCTGCCTTGCGGTTTTACGAGTGCCAGTTTGCCGATCGGACTTCAGATCAGCGCGGCGCCGTTCGCGGAAACGACCATGCTGGCGCTGGCTCATGCTTATGAGCAGGCCACCGAATGGCACACCAGACATCCAACTGTGCGAGGTATCGCATGAAGGTGCTACTTGTTTTGCTTTTTGCGGCCGCCGGTTTCGCGGAAACGCACCAGTTCCAACCGACTCAATTTCACAACACGTTTTCCAGCGCTCATCCGCCAGTACTGCGAATCAAGCCGGGCGATCACGTGATCACCTCCACGATCGATGCCGGTGGAACCGATGCTGCTGGTGTCAGGCGCGGCCGAGGGGCCAATCCGCAGACGGGGCCGTTCTTCATTGAAGGCGCTGAACCAGGCGACACGCTCGTCGTCCACTTGCTGCGCCTGGAGACAAACCGCACCACCGGCTTCTCCACATCGCTCCTGGCGCCTTACACGGTAGACCCGGGCTTCCTGCGGCTGGAAGCGCTGCGGGAAGCAAAGAACGTGACCTGGCAGATCGACAAACAAAAGGGTGTCGCCTATATCGATCCCGGCGAGTTCAAAGGGCCGCGCATCGAACTGCCGTTGCGACCGATGCTCGGATGCATCGCTACAGCGCCGGCTAACAAGGCCGCTATCCCTACGACGTACCCGGATAACTTCGGCGGCAACATGGACTACAACGGCATGGGTGCGGGCGCCACTGTGATGCTGCCGGTGTTCGAGCCGGGAGCGCTGCTCTTTCTCGGCGACGGCCACGCGCGCCAGGGGGATGGCGAAGTGGACGGCACCGCGATCGAAACCTCGCTCGATGTTGAGTTCTCGGTGGACCTGCTCAAACGAAAGAAGATCAATTGGCCGCGCCTCGAAAACCAGGATTTCATCATGGCGCTCGGCAGCTCCCGGGCACTCAATGAAGCTCTTCAACATGCGACCAGTGAGCTTCTGCGATGGCTGATGGAAAGCTACGGATTCGACGAACGCGGCGCCAGCCTTCTGCTCGGCCAGGGGATGGAATACGATATTTCGAACGTGGTGGACCCGGAGTTCACTATTGCCGCGAAAATGCGGAAGAGGTATCTGGGTGCGCCGAAGTGAATGATGAGGTGATGACAATGACCGATCACCGGCAGACGCGTCGGACATTCATGGGGATCGCTGGAGGGACTATCGGGGGGTTGGCCGGCGGACCGTGGCTCCGCTCCGCCAGGGCGGCCGAAGCGCAGGATGCCGATCTGGTCGTCCTGAACGCCAAGGTTTATACCGTCGATGCCCAGGTGCCTAAGGCGGAGGCATTTGCCGTCAAAGGCGGCCGCTTCACCGCCGTAGGGACGTCCGCGGAGATCCGCGGACTCATCAGCAAGGCGACCCGGGCGTACGATGCCCGGCAGATGACGATCGTGCCTGGATTCATTGATTGCCATAATCATGCGCCCGGCAACACGCTGCTTTACGAGGTGATCGTCGGCAATCCGTACGTAGTGGAGTTTGTGACGATTGCCAGCATCGTGGACAAATTGCGTGTGAAGGCCCTCCAGACACCGCCCGGAGTCTGGGTCGAAGGCTATTTCTTCGACGACACCAAGGTGAAGGACAATCGCGCCCTCAACATTCACGACCTCGACCAGGTTTCGAAGGATCACCCGGTGGCGGTTCACCATCGCGGCGGCCACACGTCGTACTACAACAGCAAGGCTCTCGAGATGGCGGGTATCAACAAGAACACCCCCAATCCTCCCGGTGGAACTTTCGATCGCGACGCGGATGGCGAACTCAATGGCCGGGTCACGGATCGGGCCAGGAACGCGCTGAACCGGATCGGCAAACGGCCGACGTTTACCGAAGAGCAGCAAATGCAGCGCGACCGCGAAGGCCTGGCGTACATTTCCAAGCAGTTCGTGCGCTATGGCGTGACCAGTGTGCATCATGAGGGCGGCAACTTGGCGGCGCTGCAGCAGGTGCGGACCCGCGGGGATCTGCTGCACCGTGTGAGCTACGAAGCCAGCGGTAAAGTGCTGGATGCGATGATCGCCAGCGGCATTATGACCGGTTTCGGCGACGAGCGGATCCGGTTCGGCGCCACCTCCGAGCACACAGTCGACGGATCATTTTCCGAACGCACGATGGCGCTCAGCACCCCGTATCCGGGCATGACGCCTCCGTATAAGGGTAATATTACCGAGACCCAGGAGGACCTGAATGCGTGGATCGAGCGCGTGCATCGGGCGGGTATTCAAGTGAACTGCCACGCCAACGGCGATGTCGCAATCGACATGATGCTGACTGCCGTCGAGCGGGCGCAGCGGCTGTTCCCGCGCGTCGACGCGCGCCCGAAGATCACTCACTGCACGCTCATCAATGACGACTTGTTGCGGCGCATCAAGGCGGCGGGTGCCGTGCCTGCCGCGTTCACTTCTTACGCCTATTACAATTCCGATAAATTTCATTTCTATGGCGAAGAGATGATGAAGCGGTGCATGGCGTATCGCACCTTCCTCGATGCGGGGGTGCCGGTGGCCGCGGGATCGGATTTCAGTCCGGGCCCATTCGATCCGCGAATGGCCATTCAGGGAATGGTGACGCGAACTGGCTGGGACGGCCATACTTGGGGGGCGAATCAGCGGATCACCGTGGAGGAAGCGTTGCGGGTGAACACGATCAACGGCGCCTATAACTCGCATGAGGAGGCCGTGAAGGGATCGATCGCACCCGGGAAACTGGCGGATTTCGTGGTGCTGTCGGATGACCTTTTTACGGTGGACAAGGAGAAGATCAAAGACCTCCAAGTCGTTCGGACGGTTGTCGGGGGTCTAACGGTTTACGAGGCGTGACACCGGGGTGCGCCCGGCGTACCGGGCATTCGGATGTCGGCTGGTACATGTTAGCGGGACATTCGAGATTGATACTCTGAGGATTACCCATGCTGCAATTGCTTCGCGCCGCCATGTTGATTTCGGTGTTACTGACGGTGCTCAAAGCCGAGGGACGCAGCTACGGCCGCTCCAATGTCATCAGCCAGCAGGGAATCGTGGCCACCAGCCAAGTGCTCGCCTCACAGGCGGGCGCGCAGATTCTGGCGAAAGGCGGCTCAGCCGTGGATGCCGCCATCGCGGCGAACGCTGTGCTCGGTGTCACCGAACCGTTGATGACGGGTCTGGGCGGCGACTTGTTTGTCATCTACCAGGACGCCAAGACCGGCCAGCTCATCGGATTGAATAGCTCCGGCGCGGCCCCGAAGGATCTGTCTCCCGAGTTTCTCGCCGCCAAGGGGATCAAGCGAATGCCCCCGGATGGTATCCACAGCGTCACGGTCCCGGGCGCGGTGCGGGGCTGGTACCAGATGCATCAGCGCTATGGCAAACTGCCCTGGAAGGATCTCTTCCAGGCCGCCATCGCTTTCGCCGAGCGAGGGTTTCCGGTGCCGGAGGGGATGCACGAGATCTGGGCCGCGCCCAACATCGTCCGCGGATTGCAGACCAATGGCGAATCGGCTCGCGTATTCCTGCCCGGCGGCAAGCCTCCCGAAACCGGACAACTCTTCCGCAATCCCGATCTCGCTCGCGCCTTGCGGCTCGTTGCCGAGAAAGGCCCCGACGCTTTCTACAAGGGCGACATCGCCGCCGCCATCCTGGAAACCTCCCGACATCTCGGCGGAACCATGGCCGCCGAAGATCTGGCTGCCTTTTCGCCCGAATGGGTCCAGCCGATCTCCATTGATTATCGCGGCTGGTGGGTTTACGAATTGCCGCCGAACGGCCAGGGTGTTGCCGCCCTGGAAATGTTAAAAATCATGGGCACCCGCCCTCCCGCCACAGCCGGCCCCTTGAGCGCCGCCGAATGGCACGAGCGAATCGAGGCTATGAAGCTGGCCTATTCCGACGTGCATCGGTATGTCGCCGATCCGAAATCCTACGACGCTCCGATTGCCGGCTTGCTTTCGGAGGATTATGCGAAAGAGCGGGCCGCGCTGATTGATCCGGAGCACGCAAATTGTACCGTGGCGGCCGGAGAGCCGGTCGGCAGCAACACGACCTACCTGACGGTTGTCGATAAGGAAGGTAACATCGCGAGCTGGATCCAGAGTGTCTTCGGGTATTTCGGATCGCGCGTGACGGTCGAAGGCATGGGTTTTGAGCTGCAGAATCGCGGCGCGGGTTTCAACCTCGATCCCAAGCACCCCAACGTGCTGGCGGGCGGCAAGCGCCCATTCCACACCATTATTCCGGCGTTCATGGAAAAGGGCGACCAGCACATCGGCTTCGGCATTATGGGCGGCGCCATCCAGCCGCTGGCGCACGCCCAATTCGTTTCGAACTTCGTGGATTTCGGTATGAACCTGCAGGAGGCAATGGAAGCCCCGCGCTTTGCCAAGAACAACGCCGACGGTTGCGACGTGTCGATCGAGTTCCGCGTCCCGGCTACGACCCTGCAGCAGCTTTCCGAACGCGGGCATGTCATTCGCATTCAGCGCGAGTACGTCGAGGCGATGGGCCGCGGGCAGGCCATATTGCACGATTCCAAAACTCAGACCAACTACGCGGCGTCCGATCCGCGTGCGGATGGCTCCGCCATCCCCGAACCGAACGTGCCCTAGCAGTGGTCAAACAGAATAGGTTATTCCGCTCGCACCAGGTTAGCGGGTTGATACTAAAGAGGTCGGAAAATAGATGGAGGAACAACTTAGTTCGTTTTCAACTCGGCTCCTCGTCGCTGCGTGCGTAGCACTGAGTTTCAGTTCCAGCGCGCCGGCGCAAGATCGCGTTCCCCCAACCTGGAGCAAACGTGCCGCGGCAGCGTACCTGGACGGCCGAGCCGAATGGTGGGCGGGATGGCCTACCGCCGCCCGCGATCACGACACCTTTTGCGTCTCCTGTCACACCGCTTTACCTTACGCCTTGGCCCGCCCAGCTTTGCGCTCAGCGTTGGGCGAGACGGATGCCTCTCCGAATGAACGCAAGATCCTCGACAATGTCGCCAGGCGGATAACCCTCTGGAACGACGTGCAGCCGTT
>CAYMHP010000072.1:0-11156 GCA_964390225.1 uncultured Solibacteraceae bacterium | reverse complement strand
TTTACAGCGACGAGAAACAAGGTGTGCCCAAGACCCTCGAGTCTCGCGGGACAGAAGCCGTGCTCAATGCCTTGATCGCGGTCAGCTCCGGCGGTCAGTCCGGGAAGCTTGCCCATCAAGCTCTGGAGAACATGCGCGCGCTCCAAGTGAAGGCCGGAGACGCCATGGGAGCCTGGCCATGGCTGAATTTTCATAATGAGCCGTGGGAGGCTGACGATTCGCAGTTCTGGGGCGCGTCTCTGGCTGCGATCGCGATAGGTAAGGCGCCGCCGGACTACCGATCCGCGCCCGCCGTCCAGGAAAGCATCCGCTCGCTCAGCCAATACCTGCGCCAGCGAGCTCCGGACCAGTCGCTGCTGAATCGGGCGTTCCTGCTGTGGGCTTCCGCGCTGATCCCCGATCTTCTCCCGCCGGGCGATAAGGCCGCGCTGATGGCGGCTTTTGAAAGCAAACAACTGGAAGATGGCGGATGGAGTTCTGCCTCCCTGGTGATCGCCTCGTGGAAACGCCGGGATGGAACGCCGCTCGATACGAAAAGCGACGGCTATGCCACAGGCCTGGTCTCGTTTGCGCTTGAACAGGCAGGTGTCCCGCGAACGCAGTCTTCCGTGCGCAAGGCGCTCGCCTGGCTGAGCCGCAGTCAGGACAAGGCCGCGGGCTTCTGGCCCTCCTCTTCGCTGAACAAGCAGCGCGATCCTCAATCGGATGCCGGCCGCTTCATGACCGATGCTGCCACCGCCTATTCCGTGCTGGCTCTCATGGACCTCCGGTAGTTCCAAGGTTATGGACGGCGTTCTCATTCGCGGGGACGGAGTGGCCGCCGCGTGCTGCGCCCATCTGCTCCGGTGCGCCGGCTTCCGTGTAGCCGTTGAGCGATTGCGCCGTCCCAAAGTACCAGCCATCCTATTGAGCGATTCCGCCATGCGGTTGATCGAAGATGTGCTCGGCAGGAACGATCTCTTTTCCAATCTCCCTCGCATCGAAAGGCGCGTGGTCGCTTGGGGGCCGAACGCCGATCCGGTCGCATTCCCACACTCTGCCGCCGTGATTTCGGAAGAGACGCTCCTCGATCGCATTCAGCCGGTCGTCGGAACTGACCTAGTACCGGAGTGTGCCGAACCCGAGTGGACAATCTATGCTGCGCAACCCCTGCCGCAACCTGCGGAGGAACGCTTCGGCTCCCGTCTGGCGTCGGCTATCCCGATAATGTTCAAGGACAGGCAAGTTCCCGCCACAAGCTGGATTGAATCCGTGACGAATGGTTGGCTCTTCGCGATCCCAAATGCCGCCAGTGCCGGATGGCTTCTCGCCGTCGGCGGCCCTGTCGAGTCGCTATTGGGCGACAGTCGGCTCATTGCGGAGCAGATAGTAAGCTATGGCGAGGCCGGCGGCGAATTCCCGGCGTATCCACGCATCGCGACTCCTTTGTGCGCACCTGGGTGGCTCGCGTGCGGCACTGCGGGCCTGGCCTTCGACCCGCTGTGCGGAGACGGCACCGCGCACGCGATCCGCGAAGCCATTCTCGCGTCGGCAGTCGTCCGCGCTGCCGCCGAGGGCGTACCAGCAGAACGCCTCCTCGCGCACTATCAGATGCGTCTCCTGGCCGGATTGCGGCGTCATCTTGCGGTCTGCGCCGAGTTTTACCTCACCGGCGGTGACGGAGACTGGTGGGATTCGGAACTGGCTGCGTTGCGTCGCGGAGTCCGATGGTGTGACGATCAACTGGCTGGCTCGAGGCAATTTCAATACCGCTTGAACGGCTTCTCCCTACAGCCGCTCACGAGTTAGACGACAATGATAACGTTCGTAGTCCTGCAATTCTGAAGATCTACGGAAAGGATAACCTTTGCGATTGGCTCAAAAAAGAACCTTACTCTTCCCGGCTGCAGCCCTCATGGTGGTGGCATTATTCCAGCTGAAAGTGACCGGACAGCAGCCGGCCGACGCGGAAATGGTTGCGGCCATCCGAGGCGAAGAACTGCGCCACTCGACGGCTTCGGAGTTGTTTTATACGCTCACGGATTCACTGGGACCAAGGCTTTCTGGCTCGCCCTCCTATGACCGGGCCGCACGCTGGGCCATCGAGCGCTTCCGCCAGTGGGGGTTGGCGAATCCGCACCTGGAACCCTTCAAATTGGGACGCGCCTGGACGCTGGAGAAGCTCACGACGGAAATGACGGCCCCACGGTACATGCCACTGCTGGCGTACGCGGACGCTTGGTCGCCGTCGACCTCGGGAGTGCTGACGGGAACGCCCGTGTACCTCGGCGACAGCACTGTCGAGGAGATCGACGCGCTGGGCAACCGTCTTAGCCATGCTATCGTCCTGACGGCGCGCCCCCAAACGGAGTACCTCAGCAAGGACCGCCCGGAACCTTCTCTGGGCGACGGTCCCGTCCGAACGGGAAATCCTCCTTTTCCGGGCCCGTCCAGCCGAATGCCACAGCGCGAGCTACTTGCACGTCTGCAGAAGTACGGAGCTGGCGTTGCGCTTGCCCCATCGGCGACGCTGCACGGGACGGTGCGCGTCCAGGGCAGCCCCGCAACGGCTCCGGACGCCGTCCCCACGTTGACCGTTGCCGCCGAACAATACAATATGCTGGTCCGTTTGGTGAAAGCCGGAGTGCCGGTGGAACTCCGCATCGAGGTTGTCAGCCGCTCCAACCAGGACCGCCTGGACAGTGACAATGTCATCGCCGAGATCCCCGGCACCGATCCGTTGCTCAAGGACGAAGTCGTTCTCGTGGGCGCACACCTGGACTCGTGGCACACTGCCACGGGAGCCACGGACAATGCGGACGCAGTGTCGGCTGCGATGGAGGCGATGCGTATTTTGACCGCGCTCCACGCCCGCCCGCGACGGACCATCCGCGTGGCGCTTTGGGGAGGCGAGGAACAGGGCATGATTGGATCTCGGTCGTGGGTGGCCCAGCATCTGAACGATAAGGCCGCGCGTGACCGAATCTCGGTTTATCTGAACGACGATCCCGGGACGGGGCCGACTTACGGCTTCTATATGGAGAAGAACGTTGCGGCGAAGAAGATCTTCGACGCATGGCTTGCATCCCTCACCGACCTAGGCATGCGGCGGAACGTGATTGAAGGAATCGGAAGTACAGACCATGTGCCGTTCGTCGAGGCAGGGGTGCCTGCCTTCACGACAATCAAAGATTTCACCAATTACGACGTACGCACCAGGCATACGAATGCCGATTTCGCCGACGCCGTAAAGATCGAAGATGTGCAGCAGTCGGCCGTGGTGCTCGCGGTATTCGCGTGGCACGCGGCGATGCTGGACCAGCGGATCCCGCGTTGATCACCAGCGTCTCTGAGCAGCGGCGTCTAACGGTACATCACCAGGCTGGCATCTGCCGCGCAGCCGTCGGGATCGGCGGAAGCGACTGCACATTCGCTACCGATGGCAAAAACTCCGGCGCTGATCCTCGCGAGGCATGGTGAAAACCCGGCGGGACGCCGATACTGTCGAGGTGGAACTTACAGTGCCCAGGGAATCTCGGTTGCTCTGCGGGAACTGAGGAAGCGAGTCCCTCCTTCAACCCGGGCCCAAAACCAGCCAGCCGATGGTGTCGTTTCCGTAAAGCAAGTGGTAAATGTTCAGAGCCGAACCGTAACGCCAGTCGGAAACAAAATCACGCATACCGTAGGTCCGGTTATAGTAGGCCAGGATGGGGTAGACCTTATCCACATCGACATCCCACTGCCACTCTTTGAAATAGCTTAGCCGCGAGCAGACGAGGAAATAGCAGGCAAAGACAAGCAACATGCGTTTTTGGCTTTTCGACATCTCGCGGGGCGAGTCACTCGCCAGTGCCGCCGGCCAATTTAACACCACGTTGAATTCATCAACTCCGCTCCGCGGCACAGGCATCGCGAACAGGAAGCGCTTCCCATCGGCAGTAGCGCCGGCACGCGCGGCTGGGGTACTTCCCGCTCCTCCTACAAAATCGAGCCGCAGCGGGAAAAGGGGCTCCGGCTCACCTGCGTGGAATACCGGTCTTGTGGCGATATCCACCGCCATCAGCTTTCCGTCAAGGCTCAAATAGTACAGCTCCTTGCCGTCGGATCGCCACGCGTTCATGCCCAGGCTGCCGCCTTTCGAGATCATCCATTTTGTGCCGGACGCCGCGGCGCTTCCGTCAGCATCCGGGTTGAAGGCCTGCAGATAGATCTCATTCCTCCCGGCTTCGTCCGACCGATACGCTATCCAGCGTCCGTCCGGGGAAAAAGCAGGGCCAAGCACGATGAACTCAGTTTTAAGGAACTGCAAAGGCGGGCGATCCCGTTGCACTGGCAAAATCCAAATCTCATGCGCCGATTGAGGTTGATAAAGCAAGAAGCGTCCATCCGCGGACCAGGAGGTGACGGCGATGCGCCCGTCCGTGTTCAATAACAAATCTTCAGTCCCCGATCCGTTCGACGGCTTTCGATAAATCCGAAATGCGCCGCCGCGGTACGCAGTGTAGGCGATGTAACTGCCGTCCGGCGACCAGACTACAGGATTATAGACAGAGTGGTCAGAAGTTAGCCGGATCTTGGTCCCGCGGATGAGATCAATCACCCAAAGATCCCCAGCCTCGTTCACGGCCGCACGGGTATTGTCCGGAGAGAGCCTGATAAAGGCGTAACGCCCACGCTCGCCGGGAGTACCGACGACCTTTCCATCACGGTCGTACCAGGTAAGCTGCGATTCCGCGACGGCGTCCGACTTGTAGATCAATACGCCACTGGCCGAAGCTGAAAACTCTCCATACGCACCTGGATTCGCTGAGCCCACTCCTTCCGCAATCTGCACAGGCTCACCCGTTAACTCCAGTTTGCGCGTATCGAATCTTTGGGCAAAAAGCGTTCCATCGCGCAGAAACAGCAGCCTCCCGCTCCCGCCGGCCATTGGGACGTAAATGGCGCTGAGAGCTGTCAAAAGCGGCTTACGGCCTTGTTCGTGAGGTTTGACATCCAGCGAGCCGATGTAAACGCCCCGGTTTTCCTGCGCGCCAAGACGCGCGTACACGAAATGGCGCCCATCGGGGAGGAATGCAGGATAAGTGTGGCCCTGTTCGCCGCGGCCGGCGTCGGTAACAGTTACGGCGGAAGCCGCCCCACCGTTTGCTGAAACTCGCATTATGCCTTGGGCGGTCCCGAAGATGATCACGTTCTCGCGATTCCACGAACCGCCAAGTCCAGGGACACCACCCACCTCGCAGATCACTTCCGCAGGGCCGCCGGAAAGATCGATCTTCTGCAGCTTCCCACCCGCTATGAAGGCTACATACCTGCTGTCCGGCGACCAGATCGGATACTGCGTCAATTCTTCCGTGCCGGGTAGTTGACGCGATTCGAACGAATCCAGATTCCTCACATACAAATGACTTGTCGGGTCTTCGGGCAAGTGCCCGCTGTAAACGAGCCGCCGGCCATCAGGGGAGATACTAAATTCACGAATCTGCATCCTGGACGGCACCGCGATCTGGAACCGTAGATTCTTCTGCGACTCGGACCGTTCTTCCCGCAAATAAACAAACGTCAGCGCGGCCGCCATTATGACTACTGCAGTGGCGGTGGTCAAGCTAATCCACGTCCGGCGTGTTCGGGTACTGGAATCCGGTTCCGGCGTGACCTCCATGACCTCCAGCAGCGGCATCGCATCCCCGATGTCGCGCAAGCGCTTTTTCGGATCTTTCTCCAAACAGCGCCGTAACATCAGGCGGGCTTTGGCGGGCACCCGGCTCCAGTCCGGCTCCTCTTTGATCACCGAAGCTAAAATCTCGGCAGTCGTCTCCCCGCGAAACAGCCTGCGTCCGGTCAGCATCTCAAAAAAAACCACACCGAACGCCCAAATATCAGCACGCTTATCAGCCGCCTTGCCTGTGGCCTGCTCCGGGGCCATATATGCGGCCGTGCCCAGTATCACCTCCAGCTCGGTCTGGATCAGGCTGATGTTAGGAGGAACACCGGACTCAACAGTTGGGATGGCTTCAATTTTCGCCAATCCGAAGTCCAGCACCTTCAGGGTTCCGTCTGCGTTGATCTTGACATTCGCCGGCTTGAGATCGCGGTGCGTGATGGCTTTTTCGTGCGCGGCTTCGAGTGCGTTCGCAATTTGACGAGCGATCCCCACGCCTTCATCGAATGGGATTGCGCCTTGTTTGATCCGCTCGGCAAGAGTCGGACCCTCGACCAACTCCATCACCAAGTAATTCGGTCCGACATCGTAAATCTGGCAAATGTTGACATGATTCAGCGCCGCAATCGCGCGCGCCTCGCGTTCGAATCGGTCGCTGAAGCGATCCGTGGAAACCTTGACCGCGACATCGCGCTTGAGGCGGGAATCTCGAGCGCGATAAACCGTCCCCATCCCGCCTTCGCCCAAGACACCTTCAATGATGTAGCGCCCGAGTTGTGAGCCTGGATTCAAACGCGTATCGGCCGGGGCACGTGGTGTGAGCGCTTTGTTCCACACGGAGTGGTGCAGGATTCCATCGCCACTTTGCTGCGCGAGCAGGGACTCGACCTCGCGCCGTACATCCGGGGAGGCCTGCTCCAGAAGGCGCTGCCGTTCCTCGGGACTACGGTCTAGCACCGAGTGGTAGAGCTCTTCAATTTCGGCCCAGTTGGCGCCCGGCGGTAAAGCCATAAATTTGAAACGATGTTACCGCAGGCTTCCGGCTGTTCACAAGATGCTTCGAGCAAACTCCAAAAGGAGTAAACAACCGGGTTCAGCAGCATCGTCGCTACGGGGAACTATTCCACCTGAGCATATAGTCACCGTTGCGCTGATTGGCAGCTACGGGTGGTCCGGGTCGAAATCTCTCGGTCACTGGACGGTGATCGAGAGTCTTACTGTGTCCTCTATTCTTGCAGGTGCCG
Source organism: uncultured Solibacteraceae bacterium (assembly GCA_964390225.1). GTDB lineage: Bacteria > Acidobacteriota > Terriglobia > Bryobacterales > Bryobacteraceae > PSRJ01. Next base: position 4,271 of record CAYMHP010000072.1, on the reverse strand, counting down.
CACCGTTGGCGGATGTTCCGTCCGAGGACGATAGCTCCACCAAGTAGACGCCTGCTCCATGAAGCCGGAACGCCGCGGTTCCGCTACCGCCGACTGAAACAGCGCCCTTGGCCGGCCGTCCGCAGAGAGAAACTGTCCCCCAGGGTCGCGAACTGACAGCGTGGACTGCTGAGGCAGCCAGCATACTGAGCAGTTAGAATCGAGGCGTCATCAGACCGCACGGTCACCCGCACATTGCCATTGACGCCGTATCGCGCCGAGACACCATTGTCATGACCTGTATGGCCAATCGCCTTACCTGCTATGCACGATGCAACAGTCGTATAATGGCCGCCACGGAGGGCTGCTGTCGCGGAGAACTCAAGCTTGTTCTTCTCTGGCGATCGCAACACGGCCGAGATCTGGACTTGTGATTGAGTGAGATCATGGCCGCTCTCGCTACTTTGGGTTAAACCTGAGCCTCTCGCCCGATGGCAAGAGCTTCGCCATCGGCAATCTGAAGCGGCAAACCGCGGTTGGGAATCTGGAAGGATTTGCCGCGCCGTAATCGACAGCGACAGAGCCGCTCGACGGCGTAGGTCGCGCTGGACGATGCTACCGTTCAGGGCACAACACGATAGAGAAATCTTTTCTGACTGGATTCAAGACCGCTACGGATCAGCCAAAGATCCGCGTCTGTGAAAGTCAACGGCTCGCGCGCCATCCGGCTAAAATCGGCCTCGGACCAACGTGCTTTCATAATGCCGCTCTCCGAATGACGATTAAGGCCTTGGATTAGGTGTGTGATCTCGTGCACTATGACGTGGGCTAGTAATGAGGGCACGTCGGACGGTTCTATCGACTTTTCGACGCGGTCGTAGAAAACCACGATGTGAGATCCCTCGTAAGGGAGAGCGTATGCCAAGGCACCCGGCAACTCAGTCGGGCGGGTGGAATTCCGAAACGTGATCTTAACAGCGCTCTCGCTTGCGCACCGCCGATCTGCTGGTGTCCAGTCTAGGAGCAGCCCCACTCCCGCGAAGATTCGAGACGACAGATACTGTGCGCGGATCATCGTCGCGCCATGCGCTGAAGGTTGAAAACAGGCGGTCACATGGTATCCGCTTGGGAGGATCCCTGGCGCGCCTGATGCATTCTTACCGCTACCCACCAGGGGCATTCCCACGGCGAGCAGTGCAATTATCGTGGCGTTCCGCATGATCGGCAACATGCGGCCGACAGGCTTCAAAAGTCCTTCGAAATGCCCTAAAATCTTCTAAAAGTTTCTTTGAGCGGCTGTATGTCACAGGAGCGCGGCCAGTTATACGAATTCGGCAGATTCCGGTTAGATACCGTGGCGAAACGGCTTCTGCGCGACGGCGAGATCGTGGCCTTGACACCGAAGACGGTCAATCTGCTCATTGCACTCGCGAAAGCGCGCGGTCGGACCGTCAGCAAAGAGGAATTGCTGAAGACTGTCTGGCCGGATGCTTACGTCGAGGAAGGAAATCTCGCCCAGCATATATCCGTTCTGCGGAGGGCGCTGACAACCAGCGCTGACGGGAAAGACCATATTCTGACTGTTCCCCGGGAAGGGTACCGGTTCATTGCGCCAGTACGAGAATACGGTCCCGGAGACCAACAGGACGACGGGAACACCGGCCGAACCTCATCGAGCACTGCCGATCGGGTACACCTGAAATGGATTTGGGCCGGCGCCGTCAGCCTGGTGTTAATCGGTCTAATCGCAGGGAGCGTCGCCCCAAAGCTGATTCGGAAAACTTCACGGCTTCATCCGATCCAGCTTTCCGTGAATCCGCCGGTTGGCGGCGATATTCGATCGCAGAGCGGCAGCGCCATATCGCCGGACGGAAGTCGCATCGCATTCGTGGCCCACGGCCCGAATGCCCCGGATCGTCTATGGATTCGGTCGTTGGACTCACCCGATCCGCGCGAGCTGCCCGGCACCGAAGACGCGACGTTTCCTTTCTGGAACCCCGACGGTCAAGTCGTCGGCTTTTTTGCGTCCGGCAAGCTGAAACGAATCGATGTGGACGGGACGAATCTTGCGATCATCTGCGACGCGCCATCCAATCGCGGTGCAACCTGGAACCAAAATGATGTGATCGTATTTCCACAGGGCAATGACACGCCTTTGCAACGCGTTTCCGCCCGCGGCGGAGTTCCTCAATTGCTTACCACTCTGGAACAAGGCGAAAATTCACATCGATGGCCACAATTCCTTCCAGACGGAAGACATCTGCTGTTCTTTGTCCGCGCGGGAGACGGCGTTCACGGCGAGAATAGCCGGAAAATGGGAGTATATCTCACGTCACTCGACCAACCCGGCAAAAAGGTCCTCCTGGTGAATAACAGCTCCAGTGGGGGCTATCTGCCGGGACAGGACGGCGGAAAAGCGGGCTACCTTTTGTGGGTGCGCGACGGTCGCTTGATGGCGCAGCCCTTCGACTTCAGAACTCCGCGGCTTACCGGGGAGGCCATTTCGGTGACGGAACCCGTCTATACATTTATGTCCGCCGGTTTCTTTTCGGCTTCGCAGAACGGATCACTGCTCTGCGAAAGAGCGCCCAACTTCAAATCTTCGCTCCTTTGGTTCGGGCGTGAGGGAAAAAGACTCGGTGGCATCGGTTCAGCGGGCTATTACTTGCACGTACGCATTTCTCCGGATGGGAAGCGGATCGCGGTTGAAAAGCTGGAGGATCTTGGGCCGGCGGCTTCCAATACGTGGATTATGGACCTCAACCGCGGCATCCCGACGCGCCTCACCTCTACTTACGGTATGTATCCAGTGTGGTCGCCAGACGGCAAAAGCATCGCCTATGCCGGCCCGGGCCCTACCGGAAATCCTCCGAACCTCTATGTACGCGACGCAAGCGGTGGCGCAAGCGAGAAGCGGCTCACAGAAACGCGCAGTACGCAGACAGTGGAGGATTGGTCACCGGACGGGCGATTTCTGCTCTACAAGGAACTTCCGAACAATTCGGAAACATTAGCCGGGCTCTGGGTTCTGCCGCTGAGCGGAGGCGGCAAACCGGTCCGGCTAACGGAAGGAGACGTTCGGGAAAGAAACGCACGCTTTTCGCCGGACGGAAAATGGATTTCTTACACCTCAAACCGATCGGGTGTCGATGAGGTTTACGTTCGGAAATTTCCACCGGACGGTTCGATTTGGCAGGTTTCGAGTACCGGTGGCGACCTGGCTCGATGGCGGCGGGACAGTAAGGAGTTGTTCTTTCTGTCGCCGCGGCGTACGTTGATGGCGGTTCGCGTCGAGACGACGAAGAATTCTCTCGAATTCGGGATCCCATCGGAGTTGTTCGTTTTGCCAGAAACGCATATCAGCGCGGGCCGAGAGATTTATGACGTGGCGCCGGATGGGCGCTTGCTCGTGCTCGAACCAGCGGAGGAAACCGAGGCGTCTCGTCTTTTCGTTCTATTGACGGTATCGCCTAACTCTCGCAGACCTTCCTCCCGATGAGATACATCTCGTGAAGAGCCCATTTTGCGTATTAACGCTCGCATTCCTTGCGTTCTGCCAGAGTGACCGCGGGACCATCACCGGCGCGATTGTGGATCCGAGCGGTTCAGTCATTCCCAATGCGACGATTGAAGCTCGGAATACCGGCACGGATATCCGTTACCGGACCGGGAACTACACACTTTCTCAATTGCCAGCCGGACCTTATGAGTTGTCCATCTCGGCTGTAGGATTCAAACACTACGTCCGGAGTGTCGTCTTGATCCAGGTAGCTCAAACGTTGCGGATCGGTACATCACCCAGGCTGGCATCTGCCCCGCAGCCGTCGGGATGCGACGCGCCTCTCTGCGGGCGATGTGGCTGATGATGCTCCGACAGACGGACGCGCCGGTTTTCAAACGGTACTCGCAGATCAAGGTTCAGATGAAACGCGAAGCCTTGCAGAAGCTCAACCGCGAGGCCAGCGAGGGCGATTCTGCGAAAGAGTTTTGATACGGCGGTGATCGGGCAATCGAGTTTTGATACGGTTTCGAGGAGGAACGGAGAAGAGGTTGGGTAGCAGGCCTGAAGAATCCAAAAGATTTGAGTGGTACGCCCGGGCCGATTCGAACGGCCGACCTTTTGCTCCGGAGGCAAACGCTCTATCCAGCTGAGCTACGGGCGCACTGCAGTACTCTCCAATTGTAGAACAACCGGCCCGCAGCCGTTATGCTACGATTCTCAAAGGACCATTCCATACCCGGAGAGGTGGCTGAGTGGTCGAAAGCAGCGGTTTGCTAAACCGTCGTAGGGG
>CAYMHP010000071.1:0-19808 GCA_964390225.1 uncultured Solibacteraceae bacterium | reverse complement strand
GCTGACGCGCTGGAACCCGCTCAACTTCGAGCGGCCGTTGCCGAAGCCGGAGAGCGGATACAAAGTGCTGGTAGTGGGGCTGGGGCCGGCGGGAAGCACGCTGGCGCATCACCTGATGAACGACGGCCACACCGTTGCCGCGGTGGATGGACTCAAGATTGAGCCGCTGCCGCCGGAATTCTCGGGCGTCACGCCTTGCGGCGAGCGCGTTCCGTTCCGGCCCATTCGCGACGCCAAAGAACTGTTCGAGTCCCTCGATAACCGGGTGATGGCCGGATTCGGCGGCGTGGCCGAATACGGGATCACGGTGCGCTGGAACAAGAATTTTCTGAAGCTGGAGCGGCTGCTGCTGGAACGGCGTTCCCAATTCAGTATGTACGGTGGCGTGCGCTTCGGTGGCGCGATGACGGTGGAGAATGCCTTCGAGATCGGCTTCGACCACATCGCGCTATGCGCGGGCGCGGGCAGGCCGACGGTGATTCCGATGAAGAACGGACTGGCGCGGGGCGTGCGCCAGGCTTCGGATTTTCTGATGGCGCTGCAACTCACGGGCGCGGCGAAGCTGGAATCGATCGCCAACCTGCAGGTGCGGATGCCGATCGTGGTGATCGGAGGGGGACTGACGGCGATCGACACGGCGACGGAGTCGCTGGCGTATTACGTTGTGCAGGTGGAGAAATTCCTGATGCGCTACGAAACGCTGGCGGCCGAGCGCGGCGAGGCGGCGGTGCGCGAATCCTGGACGGCGGACGAAACCGAAGTGGCCGAAGAATTCCTGGCGCACGCGCGGGCGATCCGCGCCGAGCGGGACGCGGCCGAACGGGAACAGCGCAAGCCCAAACTGATCGAGCTGCTCGAGTCGTGGGGCGGGTGCACCATCGCTTATCGCCGCCGCCTGATTGACTCGCCCAGCTACACGCTAAATCACGAAGAGGTTGCGAAGGCGCTCGAAGAGGGCGTACGCTTCTCCGAAGGACTCACGCCGGAGGAAGTGGAGGTCGACCAGTACGGCAACGCTAAGGCGCTGAAGGTCAGCATCTCGCGGCCGGATCCGGCTACCGGCAAGCTCGTGCGCACGGAAGAGACCGCGGTGCTTCCGGCGCGGAGCATCCTGGTTGCCGCGGGCACGCAGCCCAATACCGTGCTGGCGCGCGAAGATCGCGAAAACGTGTTCGTACACGGCAAGCACTTCCAGGCGGTCGATGAAGACGGCAACCTGGTGAAGCCCGAGCCGCTGACTAAGCCTTCCGCCGTGCATGTACTGATGTCGATTCGCCCGGACCAGCGCGCCATCAGCTTCTTCGGAGACCTGCATCCTTCGTTCGCCGGCAACGTGGTGAAAGCCATGTCGAGCGCGAAGCAGGGGTACCCGATTGTCACGCGCACGCTGGCGAAACGCGCACCGTCGGGCCCGAGCGGTCCGGAACTGATCGCGCGGCTCAACTCCGAGTTGCTGGCGGTGGTGGATGACGTGATCCGGCTGACGCCGAATATCGTCGAGGTGGTGGTGCGCGCGCCACTGGCCGCGCGCAGTTTCGCGCCGGGGCAGTTCTACCGGCTGCAAAACTACGAGACGCTCGCGGCGCGCGTCGATGGGACGGTGCTGGCGATGGAAGGCCTGGCGCTCACCGGCGCTTCGGTGGATCGCGAAAAGGGCCTGCTCTCGACAGTCGTTTTGGAAATGGGCGGATCTTCGGATTTGTGCATTCTCCTCAAAAAAGGAGAGCCGGTAATTCTGATGGGCCCCACGGGCACGCCGACGGAGACGCCGGCAAAGCAGACCGTGCTGCTGGCCGGAGGCGGTTTGGGGAACGCCGTGCTGTTCTCGATCGGGCAGCGCTTGCGGGAGAACGGGTCGAAGGTCATCTACTTCGCGGGTTATAAGCGCGTGGTGGACCGGTACAAGATCGACGAGATCAAACGCGCGGCCGATGTTGTGGTGTGGACATGCGATGAGGCGCCCGGCTTCCAGCCGGACCGCCCGCAGGACAAAGCGTTTGTGGGGAATATCGTGGAAGCGATGGCGGCTTATGCGAGCGGAAAGCTCGGCGGGCCGGAGATTCCGTTCCAGAAGGTGAATCGGATCATAGCCATCGGCTCCGATGGGATGATGGCCGCGGTGGCGCGCGCCCGACACGGCGTATTAGCGCCGTACCTCCAGCCGTGCCACGAGGCTATTGGCAGTATCAACTCGCCGATGCAATGCATGATGAAAGAGATTTGCGCGCAGTGCCTGCAGTTGCACAAAAACCCGAAAACAGGCGAGGAAACGGTGGTGTTCAGCTGCTTTAACCAGGATCAGCCGCTGGACGAAGTGGATTGGCCGACGCTGCGCACGCGCCTCTCGCAAAACGGCGCTCAGGAGAAACTGACGGCTCAGTGGATCGACCGCTGCCTGCGCGACCTGGGCGCGCGCTCGCCGGTGATGCAGGTGGGGCTGGGGTGAGGCAGGGTGGCGAGTCTGAGCGGGCGTATACTAATCCCGAGTGACTCGCACCGCTGCGGTTCGCGCGGCTGAAAGCATACGGCCAATTCAAGTCCAGACCCACCGGCGGCAAGACCGCTGGCTTTACGGCACGACCGGCAGCCACACGGCGCTGGGTTGCTCGGCGGAGCGGAATACCGTTTGGGTCGCCTTCACGTAATCCGCGGGGTTGGCGAAAAAGATGTTGTCGACCCAGGTTTGCGGGTTGCGGTCGTAGAGCGGGAACCAGCTCGATTGGATCTGGATCATAATCCGGTGGCCGGGCAGGAAGACGTGATTGGCCGTGGGCAGCGTGAAGCGATAGCGCTGCGGCTTGCCCGCCGGGACCGGCGATGGATGCTCAAAGCTGTCGCGATAGCGGCCGCGGAAAATGTCCATCGAGATCGGGAGTTCATAGCCGCCCATCTCCGGCTGGCTGGGAACCTCGTCGGGAAAGACGTCGATCAGCTTCACTACCCAGTCGGCATCCGTGCCGGTTGTAGCGGCGATCAGATCGGCGATAGGCGCGCCGCTGATGCGCACGGGATGATCGAGCACGGCTGTCTGATAGGTCAGCACATCCGGACGATCGGCTGCCGAGCGTTGATCGCTTACGAGCCACGTTTTCCAGCGGTCGGAATCGAGAAAGCGCACGGGGCGCGGCAGGTAGGGCACCGGCTTCGCAGGGTCGGAGACGAAAGCATCGGAAGCCCCGGCTTGCACGGGCCGATCGAACCCTAAACCGAACGCTCCTTCGAGATAGAGCGGCTTCAGCGGGGCGGCGCATCCTCGTTCGCATGCCAGAGGCCAGTTCTTCAGACGATCCCAGTGATTCTCACCGGTGTTGTAGATGGAGACCGGCGGGGTGTCGGCCTTGGGGGCTCCTGTCTTGAGGTACTGATCGAAGAACGGCCGCAGCACGTCGCGACGAAACTGCAGAGCGGTGTCGCCGTCCCATTTCAGCGGCCCCAGATTGTAGGCGTCATAGTTCACCTGGCTGTGGCGCCACGGGCCCATCACCAGGTAGTTGTGGTCCGCCTGTCCCTTGGCCTTGAGAGCGAGGTAACAGTGGATCGCGCCCCACATGTCCTCCTGGTCCCAAAGGCCTTGCAGCCACATGGTGGGCACCTGGGACGGATGCTCGGCAACCAGTTTGTCGAGCGCCTGGTTCTGCCAAAACGCGTCGTAGGCGGGATTTTCGAGAAGGCGCTTGGCCCAAGGCAGCAACTCGAGGCCGTGCGCGCGCGCATAGTCGCCGGTGGAACCTGCGCGGCGGAAGGTCTCGTAATCATCATAGGCGCCGCGCGGAACGGGCTCGCCCTCCTCTTTCTTTGCGGTCTGTTCGGTGAAATAGTCGAGGTTCACTTGGCGGAACGCGCCGTAGTGGAACCAATCGTCGCCCATCCAGCCGTCGACCATGGGGCTTTCGGGGGCGGCCACCCTGAGGGCGGGGTGAGGTCCGAGCAGCGCCATCACTACGGTGAAGCCCTCGTACGACGAGCCGATCATGCCAACGCGGCCGTTCGATTCCGGAGTGTTCTTGACGAGCCAATCGATCGTGTCGTAGGCGTCGGTCACGTGGTCCGTTTTCGTCTGGTTCAGCGGGCCGCGCACTGGGCGCGTCATGACGTACTCGCCTTCCGATTTGTACTTGCCGCGCACGTCCTGGAACACGCGAATGTAACCGGCCTGAACAAACACCTCGTCGCCTTGCGGCAGCACCGCGAGCATATGCGGGCTGTTGTTGCGCTCGGTGCGCTTGGAAGCGTTGTAGGGAGTGCGGGTCAGGAGAATCGGCGCGTCCTTTGCCCCCTTGGGAATGACGATCACGGTATGGAGCTTGACGCCGTCGCGCATGGGAATCATGACGTCACGCTTGACGTAATCGTAATCGGAGACCGGCTCCTGGAACCTCTTGGGGATATCGCCCGCGGCCGGAGGAGGAGTTTCTTCCCGGTCCTTGGGCGGTTGTTGGGGCGAGGCAGAAGCGGCCGCTATGGCAAACAGGCCGAGAGCGAATGGCCAGGGAGCTCTCTTCATAGAACGATTCTAGCGTTTCAGGCGAAACCCGCGCCCCTAACGCGACGCGGTGAAAACTTGTTGCCTGGATTAAGCGCCGATGCCGGCGCTTACGACGCAAACTTCTTCATAGGGGTGGCGGTGCTTGATCTCGCCGGCGGCCTCGAACACATTCAACGCCTGCTCATAGAGCTCGCGCGGAATGTCGATGCCTCCCTGCCAGTTGCCAACCTGCTGGTAACGACGGATGGCGGCGGCGAGCACGGGCACTGGAACTACGGGGAAGAAGCTTGCTTCTTTGGCGGCGACCTCCTCGGCCGGCGCGGTCCGCACCCATTCGCGCGATTCGCGATAGGCAGCTAGAAAAGCGCCGTAAGTTGCGCTCCCTACGAAATGGCGGGAACAGCTCATGCTACTGAAGGCGACGGGTGGCATCGATTCGCCAACGGAAGCTACGATATGTCCTACACCCTCGGCTTCGAGCTGGTGGGATGCGGGAGCCTGCAGGTGCACATAGGTGCCTTCACCGCGGCGGAAGGAGGCGATCATTTCATCAGGCGATCCTTTGTCGATGGCCTGCACGGCGCGCCAATCGAGACCGTTCGTCTTGGCGGCGTACTGCAGCATGGCGAACGGCTGCATCCCGTGATCGGCGACGACTGCCTGCCCTTCGAGTTTCTTCCACTGGAACGCGCGGTCGGGGTCGCGCGCGACCAGGAAGAATCCATCCCGCTGATTGATTTGCGCGAAGTGTACGGGCAATGGCGATTCGCCGGCCTCCATGGGTTTCCAGTTGGCCGACACGGCCGACTGCATGATGTCGACCGCGCCATCGCGGATCAGCGCGCTTGGGCGCTGCCCTTTGGCAAGCACGCTGTAATCCGCGGAAAGGCCGTGCCGCTCGAGAAAGCCGGCCGCAATCGTGGAGATGAGAGGGCTGTAGAAGACCGAATGCCGCGAAACCATGATGCGCAGTGCCATAGGCTACGAGTGTATCGCGAAGGAGATACCGGCGCGGCTGAAATCGACTGCGCCTGCCGCGCTGGCCGGGTGCTCCGGGCCCTAGTGTTATCATCAAAGACGAAAACTTTGTAAACACAACGTCACGGCTGAGGCGTCCTCGCGACATGCATCAGCGTCCGGCCGCCTACAGTGTGCCGCCGCCCGCATCTCAGTTCCTGCCGTTGAGTACTGCCCTAGTAGGAGGTTTTATGTCATACCGCAATCCTGCCAAGATTGCAGGTTGCTGCTGCTTGCTGTTGCTGGCGAGCGCACCGGCCTTCGCGCAGATCGATCTCACGGGAGTGTGGTCGGCGCGCCTGCACGAAGACTGGCCCGACCGGCTGCCGGGACCGGAACTCGGCGATTATACGGGGATCCCGCTCAACAACGCCGCCCGCTTCCACGCCGAGACCTGGGACGCTTCGCTCATCACGCTTCCCGAATACCAGTGCCGCGTGCACCCTTCCGATTACGCTCCGAGTTTCGCGGACATACGCATTTGGCAGGATATCGATCGCGACACGCAGGCGCTGGTGGCGATCCACATTCACCATTTCGCCTGGGGCACGGAGCGGACCATCTGGATGGACGGCCGCCCGCATCCTCCCGACTATGCGCTGCACACTGCCATGGGTTTTTCAACGGGCAAGTGGGATGGAGACATCCTGACGGTCACGACCACGCACCTGAAAGAGGGCTGGATCCGTCGCAACGGCGTGCCCCGCAGCGATAAGGCCGTGGTGACGGAGCATTTCATAAGGCACGGCGACCAACTCTCGTGGGTTACGGTAATCGATGATCCGGCGTATCTGACCGAGCACATGATCCGGTCGCGCGACTACGTGTTCAGCGTCGCGGGGCAGATCGCGCCGTACCCATGCGAGCCAGTGGAAGAGATCATCCGGCCCAAAGGCGTAATTCCACACCACCTGCCTGGCACCAACACGTTCCTCAAGGAATACCAGACCAGAAATCACGTGCCCGAGGCCGGGGCGATGGGGGGCGCGGAGACGCTGTATCCCGAATACAAGAAGAAGTTGCCGGCGTGGAGTGACGCGGCCGGCAAATGACGATGGAGCCAGGCATGACGAGAAGAATATACAGACTGCTTGGGGCCGCCTCGTTGCTCGGCGCCGCCGCATTCGGGCAAGCCCAGAACCGCGCTCCGCAAAACCGGGCGCCGCAGCAGAATTTCGATAATGTGGAAGTCCACGTCCTGCCCGCGCACGGCAACGTATACATGCTAGTGGGAGCAGGCGGCAACGTAACCGTGCAGGTGGGGAGCGACGGCGTCCTGCTGGTGGATACCGAGTTTCCGCAGATGTCGCAGAAGATCCTGGCGGCCATGCGGAAGCTCTCGGACAAGCCGCTGCGCTATATCATCAACACGCATTATCACGCCGACCACACCGGGGGAAACGCTAACCTGCGCAAGGCCGGCAGCACGATAGCGGGAGGCAACGTGGCGGGCGATCTGGGCGCGGAGGCCAGCGAAGGAGCGGCAATCATCGCCCACAATAACGTGTTGAACCGCATGAGCGCGCCTACCGGCACGCAGGCGCCGTCGCCGGAGTACGGTTGGCCGACCTCCACTTATCTTGGAGACGACAAGAAGCTCTGGTTCAACAACGAGGGCATCGATATCATTCACATGCCGAACGCGCACACCGATGGCGATAGCATCGTGTTCTTCCGGCGTTCGGACGTGATCAGCACCGGGGACCTGTTCACGACGACGAATTACCCGGTGATCGATCTGGCCGCGGGCGGCAGCTTCAACGGGATCATCGATGCGCTGAATCGCATCATCGATTTGATTATTCCGGTGTACGGGCAGGAAGGCGGCACGCTGGTGATTCCGGGCCATGGGCGCTTGTGCGACCTAGGCGATGTGCTCAATTACCGCGAGATGGCGACCATCGTGCGCGACCGCATTCAGGACATGATCAATAAGGGCATGACCCTCGATCAGGTGAAAGCGGCACGGCCCACGCAGGACTATGACCCGGTGTACGGCTCCAGCACAGGCTTCTGGACGACGGATATGTTCGTGGAAGCCGCGTACAAGAGCCTGAGCCAGAAGAAGGCGGCGGGAGGAGAGAAGAAATGAGAAGTCGAATTCTGAAGAACGCCGCTCCTCTGGTCGCCGCCGCGGCGCTGCTCTCGATGGCATCGCCGGCGCGCCTGGCAGCGCAGTTCGGCCCGCCGCCACCAGCAGGACCGCCACGGCCCGCGAAAGAGGCCGCGCCCATCGACCTCACCGGCTACTGGGTATCGGTCGTAACCGAGGACTGGCGCTTTCGCATGGTCACTCCGCCCAAAGGCGACACCTCGGGCGTTCCACTCAACCAAGCGGCTATGAAGATCGCGCAGGCGTGGGACCCGGCAAAAGAGGATCCGGCGCAGTGCAAGGCCTACGGCGCACCCGCCCTCATGCGGATTCCGTCGCGATTCCACATCACGTGGCAGGACGAGAACACGATGAAGGTGGAAGCCGATGCAGGCACGCAGACGCGCATTTTTCACTTCGGCGCCACCCAGGCGCCGGCCGGGGCTCCCACCTTGCAGGGGTACTCCGTGGCGACCTGGCAACCGGCTCTGGGCGGGCGCGCGGGCCGCGGCGGTGAAGGACAGCCGGGCGCGCAGGCACAGCGCGGCGGTTCGCTAAAAGTGGTCACTACCAATTTGAAGCCGGGTTACCTGCGCATTAATGGCGCGCCGTACAGCGACAAGGCGACCGTCACCGAGTATTTCGATATTGTGCACGAACCGAATGGCGAACAGTGGTTGATTGTGAAGACGATTGTGGACGACCCAACTTACCTGTATCAGCCGTTTGTCACGAGCACGAACTTGAAGAAGCAGGCCGACGGCTCCGGTTGGAGCCCGTCGAAGTGCGAAGTGAAATGGCCGTAGAGTAGGGCAGGCTCAAGCCTGCCCCGCGGTGCGCGTCTGTCCGGCGAGATTGGTTTGGAGGAAGGCGAGGGTGAGCGCCCACGCCTCGCTGGCAGCGGCGGCATTGTAACTGGGGCGTGCGTCGCAGAAGAAGCCGTGGTCTGCCTTGGCGAATTCCACGTTGACGTAAGGCTTGTCTGCCGCGCGCAGGGAATTGACGACAGTCTGCGTGGCTTCATGGCCGATGTGCTGATCGAGTCCTCCCCAGAACAGGAGCACGGGCGCGCGCAAATCGTTTACGCGATCGGTGAGGCCGGGAAACATCGGGTTCGGCGCAATGCCGCCGCCGTAATAGGAAACTGCACAGGCGACGGGCGCGGCAATGGCGGATAGAACCGCAACACGGCCGCCCATGCAGTAGCCGACCGCGCCGGTGGGAAGATTCTTGGATCCGGAGGAGGTCTGCAGCCAGTCATAAGCTGCGCGGATATCGGCTTCAAGACCGGGGTCGGTGAGCGCCTTCATGTGCGGCACCACGCTCGGAAACTCGCTGTAATTGACCTCGAAGCCCGCGGGCGCGCTGCGGTGAAACAGTTCGGGGGCAATTGAGAGATATCCCTGGCGCGCGAAACGCTCGGTAACATCGCGAATGTGCGCGTTCACGCCGAACGCTTCCTGAAAGATGAGCATTGCTGCGCGCGGCTGGCCGGATTCGGGACGGGCTACGTAAGCGCGCATCGATGTGCCGTCGCTGACGGCGAGGTTCACATTTTCGGTTTTCACGTCCATGGCATCGGAAAGTATACACCACGAACCGTGAATCCTTAGCAATTTCGCGGAACGATGCAAGCACGCGCACGGCTCGGGTTGACTTGCGTTTCGCGAAATCGGTAATATTCTCTCGATTACGACAGCTGGAGGAATGAAGATGCTGCGAAATGGGATTTCCGTTCTTGCCGCGGCTGCGGCCGCACTGTTTACACCCGGTATCATGCCGGCAGCCGATGGGCTTCTCACCCAGAAGGCGCTCTCGGCGGATGTCGCACAGACGATAGCGCAGGGCGCGCTCGAGAAATGCCGCGCCGACGGATATCGCGTGAGCGTAACGATTCTCGACGCCAACGGCATGCTGAAGGCATTCGTCCGCGATGACGGAACGGGTCCGCACACGGGGGATTTCAGCCGCAAGAAGGCTTATAGCGCCGTCACGTTCAAGCGGACTTCGGCCGAAACCGGAAAGGCGTGGGCCACGCAGAATCCGCCCCCCAACATCGATGGGACCACGGGCACGGCCGGCGGAGTGCCGATCCGGGCGGGCAACGAAGTGATCGGCTCCATCGGGGTGAGCGGCGCTCCCGGTGGCGATAAAGACGAGGCTTGCGCGAATGCGGGCATCGCCAGGGTCGCGGACAAGCTGAAATAGCGCCTCGGCCTCCGCACCGGTTCCGGAACGGCGCCACTGTTGGCGCGGCAGTTGTCACAGGGAGAGTCTGCCGCGCAGCACTCCCATCAGTAGGATGGCGACGTGCAGTGAGTGATCGAACTCGCCTTCCGCAGTCGCGCGCCACAACTCAGGAATGGACCAGGTAACCAGCTCAATGCCGCGCTCGGGCTGGCGGCCTGGTTCGGCCTGGACACGCGGGGCGAAGCAACACCAGATTTGGTTTCCCAGGCGGCCGGTATCGGGGTAGTGCGAGCCGAGGACCTCGATTTCATTCGCCACGTAACCGGTCTCTTCCAGCAATTCGCGACCGGCTGCCTGCGCAGGCGTCTCGCCGGGATCCACGATGCCGCTCGGCAGCTCGAGCGTGTATCGCTCCACCGCGGGCCGGTACTGACGGACTAGGAGCACACGCGCATCCCCGGTGATCGCAATCACGGCGGCATAGTCGGGAAGCCTCAAGGAATAGTACGGCGGTTCGTCCGGTGAGATGGTCTTCGCAAGCAACTCGAACCAGGGAGTGGCGAACGCGATTTCGGTTTTGAGCGGTTTCACGCGCGCCGCTCCAGAACCCAGCGGTTTTGCTCGAGGAATTTCAGCGTGCGGAGGATGGCGTCGCGAATCGTCAGCTCAGGAGTCCAGCCGAGCGATCGCATGCGGGCGCAATCCAGGAAGATGAACGGGCTGTCGCCGACCCAGCCGCGGGTTCCGCCCGTATAGTGGAGTGAGGGCGAGAGCCCGAGGGACTCGGAGATCCAGCCGATCGAGTCGTTCACTTCGCAGTATTCTTCGGTTCCCAAATTGAAGACGTTCACCGGCGCGCGGGCATTCCCGGTTGCCAGCAGCACGGCGGTGATGCAGTCGTGAACGTATAGGTAGGACTTGCGCTGGTGGCCATCTCCCAGGATGTCGAGCCGATCGGGATGCGCCAGGAGCTGGCGATAGAAATCGACCACATGGCCGTGGGTATAGCGTTCACCCAGAATCGAGACGAAGCGGAAGATGCAAGCCTCGAATTGATAGGCCGCGGCATACGCGGAGATCAGGCCCTCAGCGGCAAGCTTGGAGGCCCCATAGAGCGAAGTCTGCACGGGGAACGGTGCGTCCTCGGGGGTCGGGAAGACCTCCGGCTCGCCGTAAACGGAACCGGTAGAGGCGAAAGCGATGCGGCGCGCTCCACAGGCGCGCATGGCCTCCAGCACGTTCCAAGTGGCAATCGTATTTTGCTCGAGATCCTTGCGCGGATGGTCGGGGCCGAAGCGAACGTCGGCGTTGGCGTCGAAATGGAAAACGAACTCGGCACCGGCCACAGCCTGCGCCAAGGCATCGAAATCAAGTAAGTCGCCTTCGAGGAGGCGGAAGCGCGGGCATTGACACGCATCTTTGAGGAACTCGGCGAACCCCGTGGAGAAGTTGTCGAAGCCGACGACCTCGTGACCGTCGGCAAGCAGCCGGTCTACCAGGTGGCTACCGATAAAACCGGCGGCGCCGGTAACGAAAGCCTTCATGAGAGCCTGCCGCCAAAGCGGTGCTCGAGCCCGATGCGGAAGATGTCGCGCAGATTGCGCAGGTTTCCCGCGACCAGGTCGAGGCGGCTGTCGGCGTCATCGCGCCAGCGGACGGGCACCTGCTCAATGCGGTAGCCGAGGCGCCGCGCCAGCGCGAGCACTTCGACATCGAACATGTAGGCGTCGATAGTTTGTCGGCGAAACAACTCCTTGGCCGCGGCGTGCCGGAAAAATTTGAAGCCGCATTGCGTGTCGTTGATTCCCGGCAGGCCGACCACCGTTTGCATGAACCAAAGGAAGCCGCGCGAACCGAGACGGCGATAGAGTGGCTGAGCCCGTTCAATGACCGCGCCGCCGCGGCGTGTGCCGATCACCACCTCGGCGCCGCTTTCGAGCGATGGGCGGAACTTATCGAATTCTGCGATGGGCACTTTGTTGTCCGCATCGGCGTAGCCGATGATGACGCCGGTGGCCATGGCAACGGCTTCGCGGATGCCGCGGCCTTTACCGCGACGGGTCTCGTGACCGATCGCGTGCAGCGCGGGGTTCTGGCGCGCCATGTCGCGGACCAGTTCGCGCGTGCCGTCGGCGCCGTCGGCCGCGACGATGATTTCGTAGCGAAGCCGGTGGCTCTCGAAGTAGCGAACGGCCTCGGCGACTGTCGTCGGAATTACGCGGGCCTCGTTGTACGCGGGCAGAATCAGGGTGATGTCGGGGGCGGAGGCCATCCTGGTCGAGAAAGTCTATTGTAACGTTGGAGCGGTGCGCTGGAGTTTCACAGTGCGATCGGCTGTAACGCCGGGGTTTCTTCGCGGATTACGACCCCCGGCCTGACGGCCGGGGCTGAAACGACTGCCCGCGCGAGGAAGGCCGTCTATTTTGCGTTCGGCGGTTCCGGCGCGGTCTTCACCCAGCAGCGCAGCACTTCGGCAACGCTCCAGGCCTGGGCCACGCAGCCTCGGGGGGTGTACGGCGCTTCAGCGTCGAAGATCTCGCTGATCGAGCCGACACATGACTCATCCAGATGAGGGATGAATCCTTTGAGGAAGTCGCGCGCCCGCGACGGATCCCCAGGATTCAACTTGAGCCAGGCATCGATGTACGGTCCGATCAGCCAGGCCCAGACGGTGCCCTGGTGGTAAGCGGCGTCGCGCGAGCGCAGGTCGCCGTAGTATTTCGATTTGTAGTCCGGCGAGCCGGGCGCCAGCGACCGCAGACCTACCGGCGTCAGGAGTCGTTCGGTGACGACATCCATCACCGGCTTCCAGCGGGACTCATCGAGCACCGGGAAGTCCAGCGAGATAGCCATCACCTGGTTCGGCCGGCACGAGGGGTCGTCACCACCGCCTTCGGCATCCACCACATCGTAAAGATAGCCGCCCTGTTCGTACCAGAATCGGCGGTTAAAAGATTCCCGCGCCCGATCCGCGGTCTCGCCGATCTGCCGCGCTTCGTTGTCGCGTTGCTCCTCCTTGAGCCACTGATCGAGCAGGCGCAGGGCGTTGTACCAGAGCGCGTTGATCTCGACGGCTTTGCCACGGCGAGGAGTGACCACCCAATCGTCGACCTTCGCATCCATCCAGGTCAGCTGATAGCCCTGCTGGCCCTGGTGCAGCAGCGAGTCCTTCTGGTCCATGCAGATGCCGAACCGCGTACCCTGGATATGTTTGTGAATAATCTCGGCGAGCTTGGGAAGCAGCAGCCGTAGCGTTGTTCGATCGCCGGTGAGTTGCACGTAACGGTGAATGGCGTGGAAAAACCACAGCGTCGCGTCGGCAGTGTGGTATAGGCCCTCTTTCTCTCCTTCGGGAAACATGTTGGGGATCAGGCCGTCGCGGACGTAATAGGCGAAAGTGCGGAGAATCCAGCCGGCCTCGTTTTTGCGCCCGGTGGTAAGCGTGAGGCCCTCCAGGCTGATCATGGTGTCGCGGCCCCAGTCGGTGAACCAGTGGTATCCGGCGATGACGGTGCGGATCTCGTCGCCCGAGGCGCGGGCTCGCGCCGCGTCCTCGATCCGGCCGACGGGAGTGATGAGGAACTGGTCGCCGGCCAGGGCCATCTCGGCGCCGAAACCAGTTTGCGCCGGCGGCGCTGCGGTGGCGAGCAGTTGTTTGCGGCGGTGCAGTTCGGCTGCAAAGGCGTCCTCCGGACTGAGCGCGCGAACGGTTTCCCAATCCTCGGTGGATGCTGTGAGCGTGATCGCCTGGCCCTCGCCCAGATCGGCGCGGAAGTAGCCGGGGCTCCAAAGCGAGCCCTGCCATTCGTAGCCCCGGCTCTTTTCGGTGCGGTACGGAATCGAGCCCGTCTCTTTACGGTCGAAAGTGAAGGCCACGCCGGGCCCTTGCGCGAGCAACCGCAGGGTTGGCAGATCCTTGCCGCCGTTGATTTCGAAGCGGTCCTCGCAGACGTTGAGCACGTATTTCACGGAATCGCCGGAGCTCACGGGTGCATCGTGGGGGCGAAAGTGAATGGCTGGCCTGAGCCCGACCCGCAGCTGACCCTTGGCCGAGAGCAGGTGGTAGATGATATGAACCGTGTTCTGCCCGTGCGGTAGCATAAGCCGCTTCTCGATCGCGAAGCCCTCCCACTCGTAGCGCCATACGGGCAGGCCAGCTTCCAGGCGGAACTCCGAGACCGGCAATGTGTGTCCGGGTGCGATGCCCGTCAGTTCCTCCGCGCCGGTGTACACGGCGCGACGGTCCGGCAGCCGCAGGCGCTCCGAGAGGCCATTCAACATCATCATGCGCCCGAACGGGTTCGTAAGCGCAGCGATCAGCAAGCCATGATAGCGGCGCGTTATGGCGCCGCTGACCGTGCCCGAAGCGTAACCACCCAGCCCGTTGGTGACCAGCCATTCCTCGCGCAGATGCGGATCCGATTCGGGGTCGCGCACTTCGCGCTTGGGCATTACACGGATCAAATCAGCCATGGCGGATCGGTTCCTCCGATGGGCTCATCACGACGGCGGCATGGCCCGGAATGCGCCAGTTATCGTCCGAGTCGAGGGCCGGTGTGCCGCAGCCGCCGTAGCGTGGCTCTTCACTCGACCACAGCAAGCCCCAAACTCGCGCTTGCGGAGGGGCGAGCAACGGCTCGGGCGCGGGATCGAGATTCAAGTCTCTGCCGAAGTTGACCAGCAGCAAGCGGTCGTCACCTTCACGCCCGAAGTAACGCAACACGAAGGCCTCTTCGGACAAAACAGCCCCGTCGTAAGTGCCGCGTTTCTGCGTGCGCAGCACGGGGTCGACGCGCCGGAGCCGCAGGAGATCCTTGTACAGCTCGTAAACGTTCGCGTTCCGCCGCCGGTCGGCGAAGTCCAGTTTGCATTTTTCGAAATTCGCCGGATCGCCGGGATCGATGTAGAAGTCGCACATCTCAGCGGTTGCCAGACTGCGGAACTGTTTGAGGAACTCGATTCGGCCCTCGCGCACTTTTTGACGGAGGTCCGGGTTGTGGTCCGCAAAAAAGTAGAACGGGCTCGAGGCAGCGAACTCTTGACCTTGAAACAACATGGGGGTGCCGGGCGCCAGCAGCAGCAACGCCGTGAGCGCGCGGTAGCGGCCGGGGCTGGTCAACTGGTGGACCCGCTGACTGCGCCCGGAATTGGCTATTTGATCATGGTTCTGAATGTACGTGACAAATTGCGGTGGAGCGAGGTCCGGGCCCGGAGTTCCGCGGCGCTTCTTCTGCCATTTGTAGCGCTGCCCCTGATACAGGTAGCCGTATTTGGCCGCCGAGATGAACTCCTGCGGCCTTCCCCGGTAATCGGTGTAGTAGGCTTCGTTGCGGCCCGTCACGGCGACCATGGCGCTGTGATGGAAATCGTCGTTCCACAGCCCGTCGACTCCGTAGCCACCACGCTCCGGAGCCCGCACCAGTTTGGTCTCCTGCGGCTCGTTTTCCGCGACGACGATGATTTTGCGATCGCCCGCCGCTTGGCGCGCCGCTTTCGTTAGCGCCGTAATAATGTTTTCCGGAGAAGCATCGAAAATCTGCTGAGTGGCATCGAGCCGCAGGCCGTCGAGGTGGTATTCCTCCACCCAGTAGCGGGCGTTGGTGATCACCCACTCGCGCACCGGCGTGGAGTTTTCACCGTCGAAGTTGAGGGCCTCGCCCCATTCGTTCTCGTAGCGGTCGGTAAAGTAATCTTCCGCGAATTCTTTAAGGTAATTCCCGTCGGGGCCGATGTGGTTGTAGACGACGTCAAGGATCACCGCGACGCCTGCGCCGTGCGCTGCATCGACGAAACGGCGGAAATCGTCGGGACGCCCGTAAATGGCGACTGGCGCAAACAGGCCAACGCCGTCGTAGCCCCAGCCGAAGCGCCCGGGAAAATCGGCAATCGGCATCACCTCGATGACGGTAATACCGGAGCTCGCCAGTTCCGGCACCTGGAGCCGGGCCGCATCAAAGGTTCCCTCGGGCGTGAAGGTGCCGACGTGCATTTCGTAGATCACTTGGCCTTCGATGGAAGCGCCCTTCCAATCGCGGTCGGTCCATTGAAATCGCCGCGGGTCCACCACCTCGGAAGGGCCGTGCGGGCCGTCGGGTTGGAAGCGCGAGATCGGGTCGGGAAAGGCGTTTTCGCCGTCCAGGCGGAAACGGTAGAGGGAGCCTTCACCAGCGCCGTCTACCAGGCCGGAATGATAGCCATCGGGCTCGCGTTCGAGGCGCGTGGGCCGGGCGGCTCCGGCAGCTTCGAGGACCACGTCAACCGTCTTACGGCGGGGGGCCCACACGCGAAAATGGACGCCTCCGTGAAGGACGATCTCGGCGCCGATGGGATAGCGCCGCTGCATCAGTCCGTCAGTTCTTGCAGCACGGCGCTGCTGTGCGCCTTCAACTCGTAGGGTTCTCCCGGGCCGACGACCGGCTTATCGGATTTTTCGGGATCGCCGGCATCGATCAAGACTTCCCAGGCGCTGCCTTCACGGGGCGGCATATAGAATTTGATTGGCTCGTGATGCGGGTTGAACAGGATCATGTAGGTTTCGTCACGAATTGGCTGGCCCACACCGTTCACGTCGTCCAACGTGCGCCCATTCAAGCGGAATCCGATGCAGCGGACCCAGCCCGCATTCCACTCCTCCTCGGTCATCTCGCCGCCGTCCGGCCGGAGCCACGTAATATCCTGCTCCTGGTGCCCGTTCACCTGGCGCTGCGCGGTTCCCGGGTTGATGCTCCGATCCTGGAAGAATTTTCGGCGGTGCAGGTTGGGATGTTCGCGGCGCAGCTCGACGAGTCTATGGGTGAATTCCAGAAGGGACTTGTCGCGATCGGTCAAATCCCAACTGAACCAGCTTGTCTCGTTGTCTTGCGCGTAGGCATTGTTATTCCCTTTTTGACTACGGCCGATCTCATCGCCTCCGCATATCATTGGGACGCCTTGCGAGCACAGCAGGGTGAGCATAAAGTTGCGCTTCTGGCGTTCGCGCAGGTCGAGGATGTTCGGATCCTTGGTTTCCCCTTCGGCCCCGCAGTTCCAGGAGTGATTGTCATTGGTGCCGTCGCGATTGTCTTCGCCATTGGCCTCGTTGTGCTTGCCGTTATAGGAGACCAGATCCTTGAGAGTGAAACCGTCGTGTGCCGTAACGAAGTTGATGCTGGCGGTGGGATGCCGGCCGTCACGCTGGTAGAGATCGCTGGAGCCGGTCAGGCGGTAACCCAACTCGGCGAGTTGCCCGTCGTCCCCTTTCCAGTAACGCCGCACAACGTCGCGGTACCGGCCATTCCACTCGGCCCACAACGGCGGGAATTTGCCGACCTGGTATCCGCCCTCGCCGACGTCCCAGGGCTCGGCGATGAGCTTTACCTGGGAAATCACGGGGTCCTGATTGATGATGTCGAAGAAGGCCGATAGCCGGTCCACCTCATGCAACTCACGAGCGAGCGCAGCGGCGAGGTCGAAACGGAAGCCATCCACGTGCATTTCCTGGACCCAGTAGCGAAGGCTGTCCATCACCAGCTTCAGTACCTGCGGATGCCGGACGTTGAGGGTGTTTCCCGTGCCGGTGTAATCCATGTAATAGCGGGGCTTGTCGGAGACCAAACGGTAATAGGTGGAGTTATCGATGCCCTTGAAGCTGAGCGTGGGCCCCATGTGGTTGCCTTCGGCCGTGTGATTATAGACCACGTCGAGGATGACCTCGATGCCGGCGCGGTGCAGCGCCTTGACCATCGCCTTGAATTCGCCGATCTGCTCGCCGCGGTCTCCAGCCGCGCTATAGCGCGCCTCGGGAGCGAAGAAATTGATCGAGTTGTACCCCCAATAGTTCCGCAGCCCCTTGTCCAACAGGTGCTTGTCGTCGACGAACTCGTGGACTGGCATCAGCTCCACGGCTGTGATGCCGAGTTTCTTCAGATAGTCGATGGCGACGGGATGGCCAAGGCCGGCGTACGTGCCCCGCAGCTCCTCGGGAATCTCCCGATGCATAGCGGTGAAGCCCTTGACGTGCACCTCGTAGATCACTGAGTCGTGCAGCAGGGTCATGGGCGGCCGGTCGTTCTCCCAATCGAAATGCGACGGTGTGACGACGCATTTTGGAACCCCCCAGCTATCGTCGCTCTCATCGAACGAAAGATCCTGGGCGGGGTCGCCCAACTTGTAGCTGAACACCGGCGCATCCCAGTTGAGCGCTCCGGCAATGGCCCGGGCGTAGGGATCGATCAGCAGCTTGTTGGGATTAAACCGTTCGCCGTGTTCCGGTTCGTACGGCCCGTGCACGCGATACCCGTAGAGTTGGCCGAGTTTCAGACCGGGGATATAGCAGTGCCATACGTAGCCGGTGGATTCACGGATAGAGATGACTTCGCACTGCGGTGAATCGAGTTCATCAAAGAGGCACAGTTCGACTGCGGTCGCCTTCTCCGAATACAGTGAGAAATTTACGCCTGTACCGTCCCAAGTAGCGCCTTGCGGGTAGGGCTTACCAGGCAAAATACTTCGTGGCATGTGTCCGGCAGTGTAGAGCAAGCAACTTTCCACCGCAATCGTTTCCGGGTCGCGCCAGTTCACGGAAATACAGAGCGGTTCCGTACTCTGGAATGCCCTGGGGCGGGAGCGGCGTTAGAATCGCGCCATGGCCGCCGCGGTTCAATTCCGGCAGCCGGCAAGGCTACCCGCAGCCTCACGGCCGCAGCCGAAAAAACAGGTGCGGTTAAGGACGCCGGCTGGTTTATTCGCTATTTTTTTTCTCGGCGACGGCGATGCGGGTCTGGGCGCGTTCGACGGCGGCCAGGGCGGCGGCAGGATCCACGCCGAGGGCGGGGTTGAATACCTGCTCCTGCGCCTTGCGGAGGGCATGGCGGGCACGCTCCGTGTCGATCTCTTCGGCGCGCTCGCCGGCGTCGGCCAGCACGCGAACGTGGTCGTCGTGGACTTCGAGGAAGCCTCCGTGAACGGAAAGATGCCGCCGGCGGCCGCCCGCCGTGTACGTGAGCTGACCGATGCCGAGTTCGCTCAGCAGCGGCGCGTGGCCCGGAAGAATGCCCATGTAGCCGGATTTTCCGGGCAGTTGCACCTCATCTACCTGCTCGTGAACGATCTCGCGCTCGGGCGTGACTACTTCCAGATCGAGGAGCGCCGCCATTGTCAGCCTCGCTTCAACGTCTCGGCGCGCTCCAGAGCCTCTTCGATGGTGCCTTGCATGAAAAAGGCCTGCTCGGGAATATCGTCGTGCTTGCCTTCGGCAATCTCACGGAAGCCGCGCACGGTATCGGCGAGCTTTACATACTTGCCCGCGATGCCAGTGAACTGCTCGGCGACATGGAAGGGCTGCGAGAGGAATTGCTGGATCTTTCGGGCGCGCGCCACGGTCAGCTTGTCTTCATCGGAAAGCTCGTCGATACCCAGAATGGCAATGATGTCCTGCAGATCCTTATATCGCTGCAGCGTCTGCTTCACGCGTTGTGCGACCTCGTAGTGCTCCTCGCCAAGCACCATCGGGTCGAGGATGCGAGACGTGGAAGCCAGCGGATCGACCGCGGGATAGATGCCGCGCTCGGGGATAGCGCGAGAGAGATTCGTGGTTGCGTCTAAGTGAGCGAACGCGGTGGCCGGCGCCGGATCCGTGTAATCGTCGGCGGGCACATAAATCGCCTGCACGGACGTGATCGATCCACGCTTGGTGGACGTAATTCGTTCCTGCAAATCGCCCATCTCGGTCGCAAGATTAGGCTGGTATCCCACAGCGCTGGGCATGCGTCCGAGCAGCGCCGAGACCTCAGATCCCGCTTGCGTGAACCGGAAGATGTTGTCGATGAAGAGCAGCACGTCCTGCCCTTCTTCGTCTCGGAAGTATTCCGCAACCGTCAGACCAGTAAGTCCCACGCGCAGGCGGGCCCCAGGCGGCTCCGTCATCTGTCCATAGACCAGCGCCACTTTTGACTTGTGCCAGTCATTCGGGTCCACGATCCCGGCTTCCTGCATCTCGAGCCACAAGTCATTCCCCTCACGAGTGCGCTCGCCGACACCGGTGAA
>CAYMHP010000070.1:0-19823 GCA_964390225.1 uncultured Solibacteraceae bacterium | reverse complement strand
GGAGAGGTTCATGCCCGCCTGCGCTCGGGATTCGGCAGACAGGGCATCCTCGAGTTGCGGGGTGCGCGCGCGCAACCGGGCAAGCGTCTCGTCATGAATAGGCTCAATGGCGCGGCCGGCCACCTTTTGGTAGAGGCTGTCGAGCAACTCCTGGATCGCATCGGAGGCGAACCAAAGCTGATCGGGAACGTTCAGGGCGGAGAAGTATTTCTGGTACGCCGTCTCGGCGGCGTGCGAAACCGTAGGGAAATATTCGCGCGACCACCACGACGTGTAGCGGGCGGCGGGATCGGGAGCGGCATAGATCGCTCGGGCGTCCCAGGTGATGTCGGCCAGCATGCGCGCCCCCAAAACGTAATCGCGGAGCTCGGAAACATTGACCAGCATGTATTCGGTGGCGCCCGAGCTGACGATTTTCTCGAACTGCTCGGCGATCACTTGCGGACTCACCGTGTTCGTAAGCTGCTTGCTGAGATTGCCGCCCAGGTAAGCGAGATGGTAATAGATGCCGTGCCTCCACTTGCCCGCTGTGGCGGGAAGGCCCCGCATGTGGCCGTCATTATCGTCGGGCCAGACGATGATGACGTCATCCGGCAGATCGAAGGCGGCTGGGTTTTTCTGATACTCGGGCAGCATCTCGGAATACATGGTGAAGGTGAACAGGGGCGTCTTGTCTTTGGGAAGTAAGTCGCGCACCATGCCGACCTGCTGGCGGATGACTTCGCGGAAGGTGCCGGCCTTTTGGGCATCGGTCGTGCCTTCCGGGAAGGCGAAAGGGCGGTCCGAAGTGCCGCGCATGCCGACGGGCCAGATGACGTCGAGCGCGCGGTTTTCGAGCACGCCACCGCGCCAGAAGGTGAGCATGCCTTCGCGGTTGGTGAACCAGTTGTAGTCGGGGCGGACGGCGCGTTCGGCGGCCAGATTAAATCGTTCGAGGCCCCATGCATTGGAAACGAGAATGTCGTAGTGGTGGGAGGTGTAGTAGAGCCCCCAATCGCTGGCCAGTTTTTGTATCTCGTAGCGGCGGTGCACGCGAGTGTAGGGCGCCACCATATTCATGTGGAGGCGCAGCGCGGTTTCAAAGAAGCGCTTGTACCAGTCGAGAGGGACGTCGCCGGTCTGGAGCGGATACCCGTTGGCGTCGAAGGGACGCGGGAGCAGGTCTTCGTCGTCGTGGAAAAAACCGCGATAGCGGAAGGCGGGTGGGCCTTGCGTGAAGTCGGTTCGCTTGAGCACGAGCGGATCGCGATGGGTCGGGGCGTAGCCGGTCCAGAGGTAGAGAGGGTCTATACCTAGGCGCTCCGAGAGGGTGTAGCCGGCGAACGCCGTACCGCGCGGATTGGAACCGACGAGCCAGACACTGCCGCCATCGGTGACGATGCGGTAGCTCTCCCACTGGCCTTGGAGCGCGGTGGCGTTGACGGCGGCGGGGATCCCCGCGTGACCTGCGGTGACCAGGTGGATCGCAGCACGGGATGTGCCGCTGACGATTGCGGGACGATGTCCGCTGATCCTCTCGATATCGCCGGCCAGAAATTGCCCGGCCTGGTGGACCGCAGTGTTCTCATCCTCGGCGATTACGATCGGGGCGGTGGCTCTAGTGTCGGCAAGTACGACGTCGCCAGCGTCCCCCGGACGGGTCTGCACCCAGGAGCCTCGGAGCACAGTCGTCCACGGCGCAGATTGGGCGGTGCAGACTTGCGTGAGCGCGCAGACCGCCGGGAAAAGCGAGAAGCCACAGGCGAGCTTACGGATTCGAGAGAGGCACATCGATGCACCTGTTCGAGCATTAGTTCAATGCTCAAACGAATTCGCCTCCTTAATATACTCGCGTCAGCCAAGGACGGGCAAGCCGTCACGCTCGCGGCCGTCTCGGAGCGGAGCGCTTCCTGGCGGATTGGGCGGTGTGGATGACGGTGCGCAGCTTGAGTGGTTTACGCTCCGGGCGTTCCGCTTGTGCGATGGCGGCTCTGTTTAGGCCAGCGCTTTTCCGTAGAGCACGAGCAAGCGGCTCCAGGCCTTCTCGGCCCCGGGCTCGTTGTAGACGCCCGAATCCGGTGGGCACCAGCCATGGGCGCACCCGGTGTACACCTCGATTTCCGCGGGCAGGTCCGCCTTCGCGAACGTCTCCTTGAGAACGTTCTTATCGTTTGGCGACCGCATATCGTCGTTGTCCGCGATGCAGATGAGGAACTGCGCGTGGCTCTTCGCGGCCTGCAAATGCGGACTGTCCGGCTTATCGGTAACGAGCCCGCCGCCGTGGAAGGAGCCAACGGCGCCGACGCGATCGGGCATTGCCGCCGCGGTGCGAAGCGCCATGGGGCCGCCCATGCAATAGCCCTGCGCTCCCATCCTGCGATTCTTGGCTACCGGCGCCTGCTGATCGAGCCACCCGATGAACGCTTTCGCATCCGTCATGTGCGTCCGCTCGTTCAGACTGTCCGCGAGCGGCCTCAACTGTGGGATCGGAGTGGCGGCGCCCTGATCCGCGGTCGGCGCTTTCTTCGTGCGGTAGAACGGATTCACCACCAACACCGCGTAGCCCGATTCGGCGAGCCGTTTGCCCATCGTCCGGAAAGCCGGCCGCAGCCCGAAGATATCGGGCCACACGAGCACGCCCGGAGCCGTGCCATTCGACGGATGCACGAAGTAGCAATCCGCCGTGCCGTCCGGCGTTTTCACGTTCACGTCCGATTCGGTGACCGCCGCGGCATTCGCCACTGCGGGCAGCATCATCGCCATGCCGGCGCCCAAGATTTTGCCGAATTGCTTGCGTGTCACCAGACCAAGAGATTCGTAGTCCTGCCGGTCATTCTCAAAATGATCCTGATCGCACATAATCGCTCCTTATTGACGCTTGGTTGCGCACTGGGCCGCGCGGTAGATCGCGCCCGTATCGCGTTATTTTATATCAACCGGTCTGTTGGGGGTGCAATGGACTCCGGAACTATGGCCTTGCGAGACTCGCTACCGATGCCTGAGGAGCAGCGTGCTTTGCCGGCGTGAGCGTGATCAAGACGACCCCGATGACCACCAATAGCGCTACGCCCGCCAGTCCCTCACGTGGAATCATGTGGCGAAACACCTGCGTCCCCATCACGCCAGCGTGAGCGAAGCTCGACCACGCCGTAAAGCCGATCAGGCTGCGACTAGCCGACGGGTTACGAACCGCCAGCAGCAGGAAGACGCCGAGCGTGACATACAGGCTGAACATCATCGCCAAGTCAGGCTCCTGCCGCACAAACAGCACTAACGGATAGGCTGCAGCCAGAAAGAGCAATCCGATGATGACCAACACAACTTTCAGCGCCCGTTCGCGATTCATGTGTGTACTCCCGAGTGCAGCTTAACACCGGTCGTCTCGACGGGCTAGACTAAGCACTATGTTGCAGAGGAGAACATTGACGGCACTGACCATCTTCGCGGCAATGGCCATGGCACAAGGACAAGCCCCGCAGCGGCCACCGGCGCGAACCCCGCCCAGCTTCCTGGGACCGTGTTCTACGCTTTCCTGCGAGGTGGAACACGATTGGTCGCGGAACAACGCGCTGCTTTACGTGCTCGCCGGAGCGATGCCCGAAGATAAATACGGCTTCAAACCCGTTCCGGAAGAGCAGAGCTTCGGAGAGCGCGTGCTGCACGTCGCGCAAGTGAACCTCAGGATCCTCCAGGAGCTCGGCGCGAAGACGCCCGCTCCCGCGATTGACGCGAAGGCCACGTCCAAAACCGAGGCGATGGCGGCGCTGCAGAAGGTCGGCGAATACGGGTCCGCCGTTATCAAGGAATTCGGCGATCAGGGGCTCGCCACGCGCGTGGCATCGCCTCCGTTCATGGGACCGATGTCGAGCCGGCAACGGATCCTCTACTTCCTCATGACGCACAGCCAGGACACGTACGGGCAATTGGTGGTGTATCTGCGGCTGAATGGGATCACGCCGCCCGCGAGCCGGCAGCCGTAGCGGCCCCACCGGCTCACGATTATGGCGTGCAGCGCGCCGCGGCGGCCGCCGGATCTCCTTGCCGAAACCCCCGCTTGTCGCGATAGACCTGGTGGCAGTGGAAGCAGGCGTCCGCGACCTGGTTGGTGGCGTCGCTAACTGCCTCCTGGCTTCTTGTCTGCGATGCCCGGTACGCGGCGCTCCCGGCTTCGGCAAGTTCCTCCGTGAACTTGATCCAATCGGGCCGATCGACCGGCACCGGCCTGCCGTTCTCACAGCGGCGCCCGGGCGTCAACATCAGGGGAGCCGATTCGGCGAGCGCCACCGCCGCATAATCGACGACCTGCCACCCGGTGTAGATGCCTGCGCCCCAGTTGGTCCAGGAGAAGCCGGTGTTCGCCGCCGTGCCCTCTTTGCTCGGTTTGGCCGCCGCACCCGGATCATTGGTTTGCACGTTGAAAATGATGTTGGAATTGGGGAACAGGATGCCCCGCATCACCTGATTCAGATTGCCTGTCGGCGCAAAGACGGGTGCAGGCGACACGGTTGGTGCGCTGCCCTGCGGCCTGGCCGCGGCGAGCACGATCGACTTCAGCGCGGCGTCGTCGGCGCCGAGTTCGTTCCGTCCCGAAGGAAACTTACCGGCCTGCAGGATGTACGCAACGAGATCCGTTGCTTCCGACGGCTTCAGCTTCCCCGGATCGTCTGCCGGCATCGTATTGCGAATCTTCCCCGCTAATTCCGCCAGCGGTCGCCCTCCCCAGACGCCGAGAAAGGCGTTCCCCACGAGCGGCGGCGCGGATTTCCCTTCAAGCGCATCGCCATGGCACGTGGCGCACTTTTCCCGATAGAGCGTGCGTCCGCGCGATGCCTGGGCCTCGGTGTAGACGCGATCGTTCGCCGTGCCGGCCGGCTGGGCGTGCAGACCGGCGGTGAGGGATGCGAGCAGGACGGCTGCGATCGAGAAGCGGAGCGCGCGGCCAAGAGGCGCAGCGAGAGGTGTCATGGAGTTTCGATCATACCGGGGCGCGAGCCGCTCCGCAATTCTCTTCAGCGGTACTCTGAATGGGATGAGATTCGTGCTGGTGGGAGCCACAGGGTTCATTGGATCGAAGATCTTAGCCGAGGCAGCGGAGCGGGGCCACCACGTCACCGCGCTCTCCCGTCATCCGGAGAACGTCGTCAAGCATCCGAACGTGCAAGCCGGGTTTGCCGACGTCATGGATACCGCCTCCTTGCAGAGGCTTTTCTCTGGGCACGAAGCAATCGTTCATGCCTACGCGCCACCGTTCGATGCGAAGGTGCGGGCTGACGCCAACGCGTACGTAGCCAAACAGACCGCGGAAGGACGGTCCGCCATGGAGGCGTTTGCCACATACCGGCCCGCCGATCCCGCGGCGCACAACGCAGACGTACAACGCCGGATTGCCGCCCAGACCGAGGGCACTCAATCGATCATCCGCGCGGCGCGAGGCGCCGGGATCCGGCGAATTCTCGCCGTGGGTGGCGCGGGGACTTTACTAGTGGACGGAGTCCGTACCATGGATCGCCCCGACTTCCCCGTGGCCTTCGAGGGCGGAGCAAAATCAACCGCGGTCGTAAAGGAACTCCTACGCGAGTGCCCGGATCTGGAATGGACGGTGCTCTGTCCTCCGATGCTGATACAACCCGACCAGCGCACTGGAAAATTTCGCCTCGGATTGGACGATTTGCTCCAGGCCGCCGACGGATCGAGCCGGATTTCCGTCGAAGATTACGCCATGGCATTCGTGGACGAGTTAGAAACCCCCAAGCACGTTCGGCAGCGATTTACTGTCGCTTACTAGAGCGATCGACAGGCTGCGACCGGCAGCGCGGTGTTCAGCGCGGCTTGTCGCCGATTCGCTCGATCGCCCGCGCTACGCTTTCACCCAGCGGCTCGCACGCGGATACACGCGCCTGGCATTGGCGGAATACACCCGATCCTTTTCGGCGCTGCCGAGCTTCGACTCGTCGACGTAGCGGCGCGTATTGTCGTAGTGGTCCTTGGTTTCGTCGTTGACGACGCCGGGAAAGGCTCCGTCGCATTCCGAGCCAAACAGGATGTTGTCGAGGGGCACGGCGTCGAACAGCATCTGCATGTTCATGTGGTTGTAGATGCACGTATCGACGAAGACATTGCCGTTGCCGAGGATCTCGTCCGGACTGGCCCAGTTACTATACTTCGCGATCGCGCGCCAGCGGCCCATCTGGCACGGTAGTGCGCCGCCGCCATGCGGCACCAGAAACCGGAGCCGCGGGAAATCCTTGAACAGTTCCCTGGTCATCATCAATTGCACGAAACCCGTGATGTCGGCCACCAGATATTGGACGGCCGTGTGCGGGAAGTTCTTGTTGATCGATTCGCTGCCGTGCAGCACCAGGGGGACATCCAGCGCCTGGGCCGCTTCGAACACCGCATAATTGTGCTTTCCGGTGAAGGGCTGATTCTGCCAGCGCCCGCCGGTGCCGTCGGGATCGAAATTGAACGCAACAAATCCGTCGTTGGCCCAGCGCTCCATCTGTTTGGCAACCTGCGCGGAGGGACACGATGGATGCTGCCCGAGCATCCCGACCGGCGCAAAGCGGCCGGGGTGCAACTGGCACGCGCGCAGCACGAGGCTGTTGTTGAGATCCGCCCAGATGGCGTTCTGCTCCACTGTGCCGTCATGCGTCGCCATGGCCTTCGCGCGGGGAGAGGCGAACGCGACGTCGATCTTGCGCGAGTCCATGAGGCCGACTACCTGTTGCAGGCTGTTCGTCACATCGGCGTCGGAGATGTTCGGAAGCCCGTCGGGATTTTTCCCTGCAAGCTGCGCTTCGCGAAAGCCCTCCACCTTCGGATGTTTGGCGAGGCGGACAAAATGCTGATGTGAGTCGATGATCATGTCGGTGGTCGAAATGAAGATGATAGCAGCGAAGTTCCCAGTGCGACAGTCGTTCGGCGCCGAAATGCGGTTGCTACAAGACGTCGCCCCAAGCAGTAAGCCCGCCGTTCCAATTTGTGTCTGTGGCTCCGCCGTGTGAGAGCCTCTCGCCTATCGCGCCTGAGGGAAGTTCGCTTCAAGAGCCCACAAGCCGGTCGTATTCACTATGCGAGCCGATCCAAACCCAGGTAATCGTATCCGCGCTCAGTCTGCCCAGAGCACGATAATGATCGCCGACGCGCACGCTGAAGCGATCACCGGCACCCTGCAATCTACGGAAATGAAGGGAAGGATGGTGAGGATCGCGTTGCCACAGGTGGTAGTTTTTGATGGCTAATGCTTGGACGTC
Source organism: uncultured Solibacteraceae bacterium (assembly GCA_964390225.1). Classification (GTDB taxonomy): domain Bacteria; phylum Acidobacteriota; class Terriglobia; order Bryobacterales; family Bryobacteraceae; genus PSRJ01. The sequence continues at coordinate 12,591 of CAYMHP010000070.1, read as the reverse complement.
ACGAGGCAACGCGTTGAAGAGATTCCAGAACCGGCGGCTCCCAACCGATTTCACTTTTGGGGGGGCCACTCACGGAGAACCCCCTGCGCCGAGTCCTGATCCGCCTCATCAAAGAGGAAGTCCAGCTTGCCCGCTGCGGAATCGCGATCCAACTGTTCGTCCCATCGGGCCTGTTCGCGGGCACGAAACCATTCGACAAACCGCTTGTATTCTTCGGGCGGCAAGCCAGTGATGGCGGCTGCAATCTGCTCGACCCGATCCATACTCGGAGTGTAGCACCGGCACTCGTCCGGCACGCGATGTGTCCCGGTACTTCACGGCCCATGACGGCGGGCTGAAGCCCAGGACCACATGATATGATCCACATAAGCGCGAGGAGTGGTCGGATGATCAAACAGATTCTGGCATTGGGTGGGATGAGCATCGGCTTGGCGCTTGGGCCGGGAACAGAGCGCGCGATCGCGCAGCAGCCCCAAAAACCCGCGGCGCAAAAGCCAGCAGCCAAGAAGAACTGGACGCCGCCCAAAACCCCGTGGGGAGAGCCTGACCTTCGAGGCATGTGGCCTCTCAACCATCTGATCGCAACCCCATTCCAGCGGCCGGAGCAGTACGGGGACCGGCGTTTGATGACGGATGAGGAATTTGCCGCCGCGCAGAAGCGAGCGGAGAGCCGCAACAAGCGGTTCGAGTCCGGAGCGATCCCGCAGGCCGATTCCGGGACCCAGGTCTTGCACCTGACGTCGTTGCTGAGCGAGCCGGCAAATGGCCGGTTTCCAGCGCTCACCCCGCACGGCAAGGAACTCTACGAAAAGATGCACGGCAGTTATAAGCCGGGACAGACCGTCTTCGACAGCCCGGACGACTTCGATGAATGGGACCGCTGCATCACGCGCGGCATGCCGGTTTCAATGGAACCGCGCAACTACAACAATGGGATCCGGATCATGCAGTCCCCCGGCTACGTTCTGATCGTGCTCGAAATGGCGCACGAGGTCCGCATTATTCCCACCAACGGGCAACCGCCGCTTGATCCGGCCATCAAGACGTGGATGGGAGACTCACGTGGACACTGGGAAGGCAATACGCTCGTGGTTGAGACGACCAACTTCAACGGCAAAGGCGATCTGACGAATTCCGGCGTTCCCGGTTCTCCGCCCCTCACTCCCAATTCGGAACAAGAGCGGGTGGTAGAGCGATTTACCCGCACCGCCGAGGACACCATCGAATTTCAGATGCACGTGGAAGATCCGGACGTGATTGTCTGTCCGTTTACGGTCGAGTATCCGATGAAGCTGGACAATAAGTACCAGATGTTCGAGTACGCCTGCCACGAAGGCAACGAGGCCATCCGCGGTTACATCGTGAACTCCCGGTTCGAGCGGGCACACCCGAAGGCGGCCAAGTAAGAAGGGGGCGAGACCTTCCGTGTGCCGCGCTTTCAAGCCCGACTGAAAGTCGGCCGCAGGCTGACAGCCTGCCTCACTTTGCAAAACTATTTCTGCCGGCCTTCTTCGGTCTCTCCCGAGCCGCCCATCCCCAGCTTCCGGCCGTCCGGAAACTCGATGGATTGGGAACTCGCGCGAAGAGACCCGTCCTTCGCCTGGTAGGCGACGACTTTGATCTTGGTTCCGGCGGGAAGCGAATTCCGGTTCCAGCCCAGGCGGAGCAGTACGGAGGGCGATCCGCCTTCAATGCGCCAGCGGTCCATCGTTCCGTCCGGCTTCGGCACATCGATCACCAGCCAGGAATGCGGATTCACCCATTCCATCTCTACGACCTTGCCCTCGAGCGTGACCTGCTTGGCGCGATCGAACTCGGCGGAAAACGAATGATGCGCCGCCGCGGGCAATACCGCGGCCGCTAGCATGCCGGCAGTCGCTAGAACGTTCAGCAGTGTTCTGTGCATGAGGCTGACTCCCCTATGGTCATTATTGCATGCATGATTCGGGACCGTGCTCAGGGGTTGGGATGCAGCAGGTCCTGATATAGCAGCATGTCCGCATACGGAACGCATTTGAGTTCCAGCAGTTGCGCGTTGCTATCGATCAGCCGGTATAACGGCATCTCGATGGTCCACGGCCGTGAAAACGTCTTCGAATCGTCCAGCGTGGCCTCATACCAGATGTGGTTGACATCCAGTAGCTTGAAGCGCTCGGTGACCTTCAACTGGTTGGTGGCGAAATTACCGGCGCGATCGAACCAGGACTTGCCGTTTTGCGAGGTAGTGGTGACCACCAGAACGTCGCCGTCCCAGTCTCCGTTGGAGCGGCCCATCCACGAATCGACCGGCAGGTCCTCGTGGTCTTTCATATAGATGATCCGGTTGGTAGCGGCGAAGGGATAGACCATCAGCAGATCGCCGTCGCCCTGGAAAATCTGGAACGGGCGGTTCTGGTAGGTGACCCGCGGGACGCCGAGCATATAGCACTTTGCTTCCGGATCAGCCTCGGGCCAGTGCGACCGGTTTTCGTTACGCTGTTTGAGCGCTTCCGGCAGGTACGGAATCGTCCCGCCCCCTTTCAGAACGCTCTTTCCTGCCGGAATGACCCCGATCGCGCCGAGCCGCCAAAAGTCTTTGGGGAATCCTTCGACCGAATGCCCCTCCAGGTTCCAATAGGCCGTATTTACAGCCTGCCAGATACCGTTGAAGTTCGGATGCCCCGAAATCGTTGCCGGACGATTGAGTTGCTGCGCGAAAGCGGCGCTCGCGGCCAGCCAGATCGTCGCCGCCGTCACTATCGTGCGCATGAATCGATTGTGCAATCTACTATTCCCCTTCCGAGTACCCACGGTGATGAGATTTTAACGCACCCGGTGCGCGGGCGAAGGCAGGAACTGGACATCTTCAGCCGAGGCAGTTATGCCGCGAGGTGGCGCCGCACTCCATCGTGCGTTCCCGTTTACCCCGAGTCGTTCGCCCGCAATCCGTGCCGTCCATGTTATCCTTGCCCATTCATGACCAACCGCCCGAAGCGGTGGCCTCCGCCCTGGTTGTTCTTTATTCTGATCCTCCCCGGCGGAATCTTCACAGGCTTCACCAACACGCCCATGCCGTTTCTCCTGTCGAAGGCGGGGCTGTCGGTGGACCGTATTGCCAACCTGCAGTCCCTGCTACAGATTCCCAACATCTTCTATTTTTGCTGGGCGCCGCTGGTAGATATGAAGCTTCGGCGCCGCACGTGGCTCGTGCTCGTCTCGTTCCTCAGCGCCGTCTGTCTGGCCGCGGCCGTTCCGTTCGTAAGCCCGGCGCATGTGGCGCTCATCACCGGCATCCTGCTGGTGGCCGCCACGGTCAACGTACTGTCCTCCTCGGCGCAAGGAGGGTTGATGATCAGCGTTCTCTCGCCTGCGGGTCGGGCCAAGGCGTCCGGCTGGACGCAGGCGGGCAACCTCGGCGGCGGCGCGCTCGGCGCCGGTGTGATGATGTGGCTGCTGATGCGGCTGTCCCTGCCCTTCGCCGCCATTCTCATCGCAGGCCTCATCGCGTTTCCCTCACTCGCAGCCCTGAGCGTCCCTGAGCCGCCGCCCGCCGCCTCGGCGGGGATTTTGGACCACTTGCGAAAAATCGGCGTCGAACTCGTCAGAGTGTTGCGTTCCCGCCGGACGCTCTGGGGACTGCTGCTGCTGGCCTCACCGGTGGGTTCCGGCGCGGCTCAGTTTCTGCTTCCCGCGGTAGCTTCGCATTACGGAGTCGGCGGGCAAGGCGTGCTCTGGGTGAATGGGATGGCTGGCGGTCTGGTGCTCGCCGCAGGCTCCCTGCTGGCCACGCTGCTCCCTGGCGAGTGGGACGCGCGCCTCATGTACGGGGTCGCCGGCCTGCTGAATGGGCTCGCATCCCTGACCCTGCTGGCGGGCAACAACTCCACCGTGTATTACGTCGGAACCGTTCTCTACCTGGTGACCACCGGTTTCGCGTACGCGCGATTCACCGCGCTTGTAATCTTCGTGCTGGGCCCCGGCGAGCACGGCGCGGCCACCCGCTACAGCCTGTTCCTCGCCGCGGGGAACCTCACCATCGCCTACGTACTCTGGCTCGATGGCCGCGGCTACAGCCGCTTCGGAACGCACGGACTCTTCGGGGTGGAGGCCGCCGGGAACCTGCTCGTTTTCGCCATCGTGGCCGGCACCTTCGTGCTGCGCCGCAAGCCTGCCAGCGCTATTGCGTCACTTTCACGGTGAAGTAAGTGATCTCGTGGCCCGCGTCGAGTTTGACCAGGTGGGGCACCTTTGGCGGCACGGTCACGATGTCTCCAGCCGCCAGTTTCTTCTCCATGCCGCCATCGATGCTGTCCCCGCGGATCTCGTGAGCGTCCGTGCTCTTCCCGTTCACGACTTTGCCGCCGTATACCAGCGTGCCGGCGCCGCTCTCGACCACGATGACGTCGGCCTGCGTCTGATGCACCTCAGCCTGTCCCGAGCCCTCCCGATGCACTACCAAAAAGCTATAGTTGCCGAAACCGCCCATCTGTTGCGAGGCGAGTTTCTGCGCGTTAATCTTGGGCGCGAGTGTCTTGCCCATTCCCTTCAGTTCCGACGCGCTCCAGAATTGAAATCCAGCGGGGTCTCCCGCCGGCAAGGCAAAACCCGCAAACAGCAGCCCGATCGCGATTAGCCGCATAGAAGTCTCCTCCCTGGCGAAAAGCCAGGAATCAACTTATCACGGCCGCATGAGGAAAGAGACGAGCGATGTCAGCGCGCCACGATCGTGACCGGGTTGCTGCGCGTGCCGTCCACCCAAACCGCCACCGGCACCTGCGCGCCGCCGAACGATTGCGTGAGCACCGCGCTTACCAGGATGGTCCCGGACGGGCCCGCGCTGACCTTCGAGACCGGAATGTCGAGGCCGGAAATCGTTACCCGGACGCGGCCCTGGCTGCCCACCAGGGAAGCATCCGAGCTGCTGATCGCGATCGTCAGCGTGTCGCCGATATTCGGAACGTGCGTGGCGTCGACTGTCTGGTTCTGATCGTTGGTGATGCTCACGATCGCCGGCGGCGGATTGTCGATCTGCAATTCCACCGGCAAAGACGTCGTGCCGCCGTTATTCAGCTTCAGAACCGCCAGGCCGGTCGGGAAGTTTGCGGGAACCAGGAAATTCACCTGGTTCGGCGAAGCAAACTGAACGGGCACCGCACTGTCGTTCAACGTCACTTGGGCGCTGTTCGCGCTTAACGCCAGGTTCGCTCCGTAAACCGAGACGAAGCTCCCCGGGAAGATCGTTGATTGCGTGGGATCGGCGTTCACTACGGGCAAAACCAGCGAGGGCAGCCCCGCCACGGAGGCTTGTGTCTGGAATGCGAATGGCTGAACGGCCACCTGGAACCCCGAGATCACGCTAATCTCCGAGGAGCCAATCGCCGCGCCTGAGGCGGCCACCACGTTGGCGACGAGGTGAGTCGGGCCGAGCACCCAGACGCGGCGAACCGTTACATCGTCGGTTCCCAGACCGACGGTGACTTGCCCATCGGCAAACTGCATGTTCTGCGCAGTAATGTCCACCATTCTCGCGGCGCCGGCGGGCAGTATGGCCGGCGCGACGTTGATCTGCGGGGTGCCAGATGTGGGATACGTGTACGTCGGAGGAGCCTGCGTCTGGTAAAACGTCGAGTTCTGCCCGTCGCTGTTATAAACCGTTATGGTCGACACCTGCCCGCTGAAGCCGGGCGGAGGCGTCACCGAGAACGAGCCCTGCGTTCCGTCGCCGGACAGCGGCGGCTGCACCGCCGCCGGCAGGCCATCGAAGAACACGCGGCTGTCCGCCCCGAAATTGGTTCCGGCGATCGTGACTGTTCCATCCCCGTTTGGCGTGACCGCGGAGATCGCCGGCGCGTCCCTCTGCACCAGCGTCAAACCATACGGCAGCACGTACATGTCATTGCCGAAATTGAAAATCAGATGCCGCGATCCGACTCCCGGCGAGAACGGGCGATTCAAGTCGAGGGCCAAAGCGACCGGCGATCCGTACGGCCGGATTCCAGCGTTTCCGAAGCCCAACACCATCACGGATTGCGGAACCGGAGTCGGTAAAGGGCGCCTGGCCTGCGCCACGATCGTCGATTGCGCCTTGCCTATACTGACGTACGCGGGCGTCAGCGCCTGCTGGCCGGAATAGCTGTACGTGATCATGTCGTACACCGGCACGGCGTTGCGTGGCTGTACGGAGAAGTTAATTCCGGTAACTGCAGAACCGGCCGACACCGCAACCGAAGTGGCTTGCTGAGGATCCCGCGTAGCCGGGTAGAACAGCGTCTCGAAGGGTCCGCTCGCCTGGATGGGCTGCCCGTTGACGTCCTTTGGCCGCCGGATCGCGTCATTGTCGAACGAGTCAGGCGGAATCGGATGGACATAGAGCAGGTATTGTTGATTCGGTAAGAGGCCGTCGATGCGATAGGTGCCGTCGGGGTTGGTCAACGCGCTGATCGCCGGGCCCGTGGCCGTGAGCGCCACCACCGAAGCCAGCACCACCGGCTGGCCATTCGAAATCACTCGCCCGGAAATCGAGCCCACATTTGCGGCGTAGCTCGCCTTTCCATACAGCAGCGAGAGGCCGGCCCGATCGTCCGCATCGAGAGGGCGCGCGTGCGTCGTGTTGCGAATCACCGCCTGCGACATGGCCGCGCCCGTAAATGTATGCTGCAGGCCGAGAGCATGCCCCATCTCATGCACTGCCGTGGTGAAGAACTCTTCCAGGTAGCTCGGTCCAGGCTCCTTGCTGACGTCATTAGTCAGCATGATGGTGGAGCGGACCACCGGAAAAAACTGTCCATTCGGCCCGTTCACCGGCGCCGCGGCGGGAGTGACCCCGCCAAGTCCAAGCAGGCCTGGGGGCAGGTCGGTGAAAACAACGTCACCCCCCGGAGTGTTCGAAGCTTGACCGGGGGTTTCCAACCCACCGAACACGACCCGCAGATCGGAGCTATCGACGCTGTTCCAGGCGGCAGCCGCTTCTTTGATCTGGCTTAACACCGAAGCAAAGCTGTCGTTGGCGGCGAAGGTAGCCGGTCCGGTGTCGGCCACCAGAAACGTTACAGTCTTGTTGGGTAGAACGGTGAGATCGAATTTCTCGAAGACGGGGGTGTACGGGGCGCCACGGGTGAGATAGTGAACGTATTGGTAATAGGCCTCTGCGGGAGTCCCCGCCAGGAATGCCGCGGCGCCAATGAGGACAAGTCCGTACCCTTTGAGTCTTCCGAGCTCCATTATTGCGTCTTGACCTTGTTTGAAGTTCCCGCGATCCGCGATCGCAGTTCACTCAACCGCAAAACCAACGTTTCATCGTTCACAGGCTTCCCGGTGCCACGGTCGAGCATCAATTCCCTGCTTGCAGCGCGGGTAAGGACGGCATCGCTGGAAGCTGCCGGGGATGCGGCCGGCGCGAGGGAAAAGACTCCCTGGGTCAGGCCGAGGACCTGGGTCAATCCCGAGCGCCCGGTCCAGAGAAAAAATACGAACTCGTCGCCGGTTTTGAATTCCGGCGCGCCCGCAAACATCTGGCGCAACCCGTTCAGGGTCCCTCCCGGAACGGCGACATCCACGGCCGCCTGGGCAGGCCCCTTAAATTGCTCACTTACCTGGACGGCGTAGTGCGTATAAACCACAGGTCCTTGCGCAGCGGCATGCGATCCGATGACCCTCCCCCGGACAATAGCCGTCGATTTGGCGATCATATCGTCTAGGGAGAGCCGCTCCAGAGTGGCGCTCTGGAGCGGCGACATGCAGAAGGTCAGCACTAACGCTAACTTGAAGTGGCGCTGCACGGCGCTCCAAAAAGCACTCTGGTCTCCACGTAAAGTCATTGAAATGTAAAGATTTAATATCGGCCTAGAAGACCGCTCTGTGTTCCTCGGACACGCCCTTGGGACAGGCTGTCCCACCTCAGGGCTGGCCGGGCCTCACAATTAATATTGGCACATCCAGGTGGTGGCGCACCGGGTCGATGGTGGTCCCGAAGATCAGGTCCTTCAGCCGGCCATGTCCGTGAGCGCCCATAACGATGAGGTCGGGGTTGATTTGGCGCGCGTAGCGGACGATCTCGCGGCGCGGATAGACCGAGTGAAAGATCGCGGTTTCCACGGTAATACCCTGATCGCGAAGGGCTTGCGCAATTGTCTCGAGGTATTGCTCGCCCGCTTCCACTTCCGCCGTGGAGGATTGCGGACCATAGATCTGGCTGGTGACACCTTCTTCGACGTGCAGCAGATAGAGCTTGGCCCCGTGCAACTTGGCCATAGCGGCGGCATGGCTCACGGCGAGCCGGTCGAGGGCGGTGTGATCCAGCGGGACCAGGATGCGGCGATACACCGGCGCCGGTGCTTCGGCGCCCTGCGCTTCCGGGAGGCTGACCGACGCGCGGCCGAAGCGGTGAATCCAGCGGCTGATCCAGGGCTCGAAAGTCACCCAGCCGAGCAGGAAAACCAGAAGAGCCGCCGCAGAAATGGTGACGATCCCGATCAGGTTGCGCCCGGGCCCGGCTCCAGCCAGCCAGCCGATGATGGCCTGCTGTGCGAGCCAGAAATTCAACCCGAGGATCACGATTGCAGTGGCCCAGGCCAGCAGACGGACCCATGCCGCGTTCGCAAACGAGCCCATGCGGCCGCGGTCGCTGGTGAAGTGGATCAGCGGGATGACGGCAAAGGGCAACTGCAGGCTCAGGATTACCTGGCTCAGGATGATCAACCCGTAGGCCGCCTTCTCTCCCGCAAAATAGATGGCCAGCGCGGCCGGGATGACGGCCATGGAGCGCGTGATCATCCGTCGTAGCCAGGGCCGCATGCGGAGGTTGAGAAAACCCTCCATGACCACTTGGCCGGCCAGGGTCCCGGTGAGCGTGGACGATTGCCCGGAGCACAACAACGCCACGGCGAAGATTACACCTGCCGCGCTGGTTCCGAGCAAGGGTTCGAGCAGCACGTGCGCCTGCTGAATCTGCGTGACCACGATGCCGCGCCGGAAAAACACCGCGGCGGCCATCACGAGAATCGCTGCATTCACCAGTAGTGCGCCGTTGAGCGCGACGACGGAGTCGACCAGATTATAGCGGCACGCGGTGCGCTGGGCAGCGGCGGTGTGTCCGATCTGGCGCGTCTGCACCAGGGCCGAATGCAGATACAGATTGTGCGGCATGACGGTGGCGCCCAGAATTCCGATCGCCACGTACAGGCTGCTGGCATTCAGATGGGGCACCAGCCCGCGGATCATTTCGCCCGCTGCCGGCTTGGCCCAGAAGATCTCGATACAGAAGCCGCCGCCGATGATCGAAATGAGAGCGAGGACAAACGCTTCCAAGGTGCGGATTCCGAGGCTCTGCATCCACAGGATCAGCAGCGTATCGGCCGCGGTCAGCAACACTCCGATCAGCAGCGGGATGTGAAAGAGGAGGTTCAGCCCGATCGCGGCGCCCAGGACCTCGGCCAGATCGCAGGCAGCAATCGCAATTTCGCAGAGAGCCCAGAGGCCGAGGTTGGCGGCGCGCGGGTATGTTTCGCGGCAGGCCTGAGCGAGATCGCGCCCAGAGACAATCCCGAGGCGGGCGCTCAGCGTCTGCAGCAGAATGGCCATGGCATTCGACATGACCAGAACCCACAGCAACTGGTAGCCGAAGCGAGCGCCGCCCTCCAGATCCGTTGCCCAGTTGCCCGGGTCCATGTAGCCTACGCTGACGAGGTAAGCAGGACCCGCAAAGGCGAACATGCGCCGCCAAAAGGAAACCTCTCCAGTGCCGACGCTGGCGTGGACATCGGAGAGGGAACGCGTTTGCTGCCCCAGCCGGTCGGCGGGCGTCATGAACTTAACTATAGTTAAGTCGAGCGGGGTGCGTCAAGCCGAGCCGCATCCAATGATGATCCGGGCGTTTTCGGTTAGTGCTTCTTCTTAGCGCGATCAGCCTCCCCAGTGACTGCGTCCTTCGCGCGCGACTCGATCGGCCTGTCCGCCGCTTCGTGCCGCGAGTAGCGGTCGAGTTCTGCAATTAGAGGCCGTGCCGACTCAGGAACCGGCCGGTTGCTCATCAAAATCTCCTTATTGGTGAGCGACTCGCCGTATAGGGCACGATTCTCGTCCTTATCCGGCCGGAGCGTAGCACCCGTGAGGGCGATTCCGGCAAAGAGCCCCTTGGAGCGCGACCAGGAGAGAATGTCGGCGGACAGTTCGGCGTCCGTTTGAGCAGAGGCCTCCCGGCCGACGGGGCCGGCGGCGGCTGTGGCTTCCGCGCCCAGGGTGAATTTATCTGAGAGCAGGCTGCGCATGCCGCGCTCATTCATGATCAACATGACGACGTCAGTGCTGGAGCCCCCGATCTGGAACCCAAAGCTGCCGCCTTCGACGCGCACGGCGGCAGGCGCTCCCCACACTCCACGGTCGCGCCGGCAATCCGCGAAGCCGCGTCCGTACTTGCCGCCAACCACGAAGGCCGCTTGCTTCAGCCCGGGCACCACAACGATGCAGTGGGCCTTCTGCAGGAGGTCATGCGGAATGCCCTTCTCGGGCGTGGACATAATTTCGTGCAGAATTTGTGTGGCATCGGACAGGCGCTCTTGCGGGGTCTCCGCCCCTAGCAACGTGCCCGACGCAATTAGCGATAGCGCAAACGTAAGTAGCTTCATGGGCGATCCTCGGAGTGGCTATTGCAAGAGACCTGCCGTTTCGGTGAGATGCCGGCCGCGCCATGTACGATTCGGTCCGACGAAGACGCCTCATCCCCCGCGCGCTTCATCGAGCATGCCGGCGATTTCGGCTCCGATCGCAAGCGATGCGGTCGCCGCGGGGCTGGGGGCATTCAATACATGTAGCGCGTTTGCCCGGCGGATGAGGCTGAAGTCTTGGATGATTTCGCCGTCCGGCGAGATCGCTTGCGCCCGCACGCCCGATCCGCCGGTGTCGAGATCGTCGGGCTGGATTTCCGGTAACAGACGCCGCAAGGATTGGCAAAACAGCTCGCGGCTGAACGAGCGCCGCAGTTCGAACCAGGCTGTCGCCGGATAGCGCCGCAGAAAACGCCAGAAGCCTCCATACGAAAGGGCATCGAACAGGTCGCGAATGTTGACGTCGGCTTTCCGGTATCCTTCGCGGGCGAACGCGAGAACCGCGTTGGGGCCCGCTTCAATGCCCCCGTGGATGAGCCGCGTGAGATGCACGCCGAGAAACGGGAACCGCGGATCGGGCACCGGGTAGATGAGGTGCCGCACCAGATGTTGCCGCTCCGGCTTGAGCTTGTAGTACTCGCCCCGGAACGGGAGAATGCGCGTCTCGCGGTGCTCGCCGGCGAGTTCCGCGACCCGATCGCAATGTAATCCGGCGCAGTTGATGAGGAAATCGGCCGCAAATTCGCCGTTCTCGGTATGGACCAGCCAGCCGCCCTGCGCCGGCCGGATTCGCGTGACGCGCGCGCCGGTGACCACCTTCGCGCCACGGCGGGCAAGGTGTTCCACCAGCACCGCGCAGACGCGTTTGTAATCGACGATTCCTTCTTGCGGCACTCGAAGCGCGGCCACACCGCCGGCGTGCGGTTCGATTTCGCGCATCTCGCCGGGGGAGAGCCGCTTCAGCCCTTCCAGTCCGTTCGCGACGCCGCGCTCGTGAAGACTCTCGAGGCGGGGCACTTCGCTTTCATCAGCCGCCACCACGAGTTTTCCGCACACCTCGTGCGGCACGGCGTTCTCTTCGCAGAAGCGCACCATCTGGCGGATTCCGGTTACGGCCAGGCGCGCCCTCACGGTGCCCGGTTTGTAGTAGAGCCCGCAATGGAGCACGCCGCTGTTGTGCCCGGTCTGATGCTGCGCCACGGCGCGCTCCTTTTCAAGCACCGTGATGCGGGCTCCGGGAAACTTTTCCGTAAGCCGGTACGCGGCAGCGAGGCCCACGATGCCTCCGCCGACGATCACGACCGTCTTCGAGTTCACGGTTCGAGTGTAGCCCAGCGGCTCTGGAACAAGTAGCGCCGGCGATCTTTGTCGCCGGCAAATCTCGATTCGATGGGGAAGCCGTGGTCCTAATGCGCCGGCCGCGCGTACCGTTTTACCACCGCCACGCCTGCGAAGATGATCGCCATGGCCAGGGCCTCGCGCGGACCGAACGGCTCGCGGTAGAACAGCCAACCGAGCGCGACCGCCACGATGGCATTCACATACGGGTAAATCGAGACGATCGCCACGGAGAGGCGATCGATGACATAAACATACGCGCTGTACCCGACAATTGAGCCGAAGCCGACGAGGTACAGCAGCCCGAAAATTCCACGCGCGCTCCAATGGACCGGGTGCTCGCGAATCACAATCGCGAATGGCAGGAGGATGAGGCCGGCCGCCAGTTGCTGCACGCCGCCAGCGACCACCGAATGCGCTTTGCCGGATTGCCGGCGCTGGTAGATGGATCCGAACGACCACGAGGCCATCCCGAGTTGCAACAGCAGAAAGCCGTGCAGCACGCTGCGATCGATGGCTTGGCCCGCAAGATCGTTCGTGAACAACAGTGACGCACCCGCCAGGCCGACGATCATGCCGCCAATGGCCGGGGCGTGGATCGGTTCGCCGCCCGGGAGCAGCGCCTCCACGCCGACCAGCCAAAACGGCGAGATGGTGGTAATCAGGCCGGCCA
>CAYMHP010000069.1:10479-20416 GCA_964390225.1 uncultured Solibacteraceae bacterium | reverse complement strand
CGCGGCCTATTCCCTGGTCTGGGCGCAGGCGCTGCAGACGCTCCTGCTCGGCGGGGTTGCGAAACTCGCCCAGGCGAATGGTTTTGATCGCAACCGGGCGGCCGATATTGGGGTCGATGGCGTGGTAGACCACTCCCATGGCCCCCCGGCCCAGTTCCCTGACGATCTTGTATCGCCCGATACGATCCATTCAGCCTCTAGTGACTAGGATACGGCGTGAAGATCCCCTCTGCTAACCTGCCGCAATGTCCCCCGCAACGCCAACAGCGGACCCCGCTAACCTTTGATAACACCCATCGGCCGCAGCCGCGCCACTTTGCGTGCCAATCCCGCATTGTGAACCACTTCGATCACTTCGTCCACATTCTTGTAGGCTTCGGGCAGTTCCTCGAGAATGCCATCGCGCGTCTCGCTGCGGACCAGTATCCCGCGCTCTTCCAGTTTCCGCTGCTCCTCGCGCGCGTCGCGCCCCTTGCGTACGGCGGTGCGGCTAAGCAGCCGGCCGGCGCCGTGGCAGACGCTCCCGAAGGTCTCGCGGACTGCTCCTTCACTACCTGCCAGCACCCAGGATGCTGTGCCCATACTGCCCGGCACGAATACCGGCTGGCCTACGTGCCGGTAGGCCGCCGGAATTTCGCGGTGTCCCGGCGGAAAAGCGCGCGTAGCGCCTTTGCGGTGCACCAGCACCTCACGTTTGCGGCCTTCCACTTCGTACCGTTCGCGTTTGGCGATGTTATGGCAGACGTCGTAGATCAATTCCAGGCGGGCGCCGTCTCCAAACACGCGCCGGAAGGCTCCACGCAAGAAATGCAGAATACCCTGGCGGTTGGCCCAGGCAAAATTTGCGGCGGCGCACATGGCTGCCAGGTACTGGCGCCCTTCCTCCGAGCGGATCGGGCCGCAGGCAAGCTGGCGATCGGGCAGCGAGATATTGTGCTTGCCCATGGTCTTATTCATGATCGAGACGTAGTCCGTGCACACCTGGTGGCCGAGCCCGCGCGAGCCCGAGTGAATCAGCACAACCACCTGGTCGGCCGAGATTCCGTAGGCCTGGGCGGCCTTGGCGTCGTGCACCTCCTCGACGAACTGGACCTCCAGGAAATGGTTGCCGCTGCCGAGCGTGGCAACCTGCGGCATGCCGCGCTCGCGCGCTCTATCCGAAACCGCGGCAGGATCGGCCCCCTCCAAGGCGCCGCCGGCCTCGGCGTACTCGGCATCGCGAGGCTCGCCATAACCGTTGTGAATCATCCACCGCGCACCCTCGACCAGAATGCGATCCAGGTCGCGAGGGCCGATCTTCACGAACCCGGATCCGCCAGTGCCGCATGGCACGTCGCGGAAAACCTGGTCGATCAACTGCTTCAATCGCGGCCGGACTTCGCTTTCGTTCAGTCCGGTGCGGACCAGCCGCACTCCGCAGTTGATATCGAAGCCCACTCCGCCGGGCGAAACCACGCCGTAGTCGCAATCGAGGGCGGCCACGCCTCCTATGGGAAATCCGTAACCCTGGTGAATGTCCGGCATCGCGAGACTCGGTCCGACAATGCCCGGCAAAGCCGCGACGTTCATCGCCTGGTCGAGCGAGAGGTCTTTTTGGATATGGCTCATCAGAGCGTCGCTGGCGTACACGATGACGTCGGTCCGCATGCCGCGCTTTTCGTCTCGCGGAATGCGCCACCGCAAGGGGTCGATCGTCTCGATCTGCATGTCAGATATCCAGGTAGACTTCCGCGATCCAGCTCCCAGAGCGCTGTTCGAGTTTCAGCCGATGATAGGTTGCCGCTTTCACAATCAACTTCGCGCGATGTCGTTCGGGGTCGCGTGGCTCGCCGAGAGCGGTTGCGTTCACGAGGGTGTCATCGAGGCGGTGGATGATAAATTCGTGGAAAACAATCCGCCGGCCATCGAACCAGTAGAGCACCTCGTTCAGCCAGTCGACCAGCAGCGCCTCCCGGTCGGGACTGGTAACGCACAAAGCATACCGCTCGGCAGGACGCGCGGCATCCGGGTCGCCCGCAATGGAGAGAAGCGCGATGGCGGATGCGGCAAACAATTCGGCAACGGTTGCCCCGAACGCCCGAAACCCGATATCGGCCGGATGCTCCAGAATCTCGAACATAGCCGCCCTCCCTCATCGTAAACTGGTCTATTCGCATGGCAAATCACTACGTGGTGACCGGAGGAGCCGGCTTTATCGGGTCGGCGATCGTGCGCGCTCTGCTACGCGAAGGGGCCCGCCGGGTGGTTGTTTTGGATAACCTGCTGACCGGGCGCGAGTCCAACGTGGAAGATATTCGCGATTCTATCGAATTCCAGAGCGTCGACATTCGAAACTACGAAGCGATCGCACCGCTTATCCGCGGGGCGGAAGTCGTATTCCATGAGGCGGCCATTCCGTCGGTGCCGCGGTCGATTGACGATCCGATTCCCTCGCACGATATCAACATCAATGGCACCTTCAATGTCTTACGCGCGGCGCACGAGGGCAAGGCCGGCCGGGTGGTGTACGCGGCGTCATCTTCGGCTTACGGCGACACCGAGGTGCTGCCCAAGATCGAGGACATGCTGCCGCGCCCGAAATCGCCATATGCCCTGCAGAAACTCGTGGGTGAATATTACTGCAATGTGTTCACCGACGTTTTCGGAGTAGATACCGTCGCGCTGCGATATTTCAATGTCTACGGTCCGCGCCAAGATCCATCCAGCCCGTATTCTGGAGTGCTGTCGCTGTTCATGAAGGCGATCCTGGAGCGGAAGGCTCCGACAATCTTTGGTGACGGCCGGCAGTCGCGCGATTTTACCTATGTCGAGGACGTGGCCGCGTTGAACCTAAAGGCCGCACGCGCCAAAAATGCCTCCGGGAAGCTCTACAACGCGGGCAATGGCTGCCGAATTACCCTCAATGAGGCCTGGGCCCTGTTGCAGAAGATCGCAGGTGTCGAGATTCCGCCGAAATACGGCCCCCCTCGTCCCGCGGATGTGCGCGAGTCGCAAGCCGACACCACGCTTGCCGTTCGCGACCTCGGCCATGCACCGCAGTTCACCTTCGAGGAGGGGCTGCGCCTCACGCTCGACTGGTACGCCAAAGAGGGACATTCGGTAGAGTAGCGGGTGGTTTGTATCTGTCCGCAGTGGGCGGGCGGAAGACAGTATGGTGTGGAACTTCACCCCGGCCCTGCAGATGCAGCGAGTGCGGTGTCGTGAAGAAAATCGCTCTCTGTTTCGCGGTGGCGGTTGCGCTCGCCGGGGCCGCCGATTTCAAGGCCGGCGTCGATGCCTATGACCGCGGCGACTACGCCACGGCCCTGAAAGAGTGGCAGCCTTATGCCGAGAAGGGCGACCCGAACGCCGAATACAACCTCGGCCTCCTCTATGCGCGCGGTCAAGGCGTAACCCAGGATTATGCGCAAGCTGCGCAGTGGTATCAGAAGGCTGCCCAGCAAGGCGTTGCTGCCGCGCAGTTCAACCTCGGCGTAATGTACGCGAATGGCGAAGGGGTGACCGCGAATCCGCAGGAAGCCGCGAAATGGTTCCAGATGGCTGCTGAACAGGGCGTCAGCGACGCGGAATCCAACCTCGGGGATCTCTATCAGGGTGGGGGTGCATTCCAGAACTATTCCGAGGCGGAGAAGTGGTATCGAAAGGCCGCGGAGGAGGGGGTCGCCAGCGCAGCGTTCAGTCTTGGAGTGATGTACGACATCGGTCAGGGTGTCCCGAAAGATTACGACGAGGCCATGAAGTGGTACCGGAAGGCAGCCGATGCCGGGTACGCTCCAGCCCTCACGAATCTCGGAATCCTTTATTACAACGCCCAGGGAATCAAGCGCGACCTGGTGCAGGCGTACGCGTGGTTCGACCGAGCCCAGAAACTGGGCGACCCGCGGGCGGGTGAATTGCTGCGGACCACGGCCGCAAGAATGAGCCCAAAGGACGTCAAGAAAGGGCAGACTCTTGCCGCGCAATGGCAGCCGCCACCGAAGCCAAACCAGACAGAGACTGCGCGGCTGTTTGTGCAGCCGCAGACCTCCCCGGCCGGCGGCTCTAACCCGACACCAGCTCCCGCGACGGCTGCAACGACGGCCTCGGCGATCCCGGCCGCGGCGCCACCGCCGCAGCAGCCGTCCACCCCACCGGCCGCTCCGGTCGCGGCTGCGACACCGGTTGCCGATACCGCTTCCGCCGATCGTTCGGCTATGCCGAAACAACAGGACGTCTGGACCGGCGTCGACCGCATCGTGGCCGTCGGCGATATCCATGGCGATTACGAGCAGTTCGTTCAGGTGCTCCAGTCGGCCGGTTTGATCGACGGCAATGCCAATTGGACCGGCGGAAAGGCGCACCTGGTGCAGTCCGGCGACGTCGTGGACCGGGGACCGGATTCCCGCGCCATTATGAATCTGCTGATGAAACTGGAGAAGCAGGCGGAGGCAGCGGGCGGGGCCGTGCATTGCCTCATCGGCAATCACGAAGCCATGGACGTGTATGGCGACCTCCGCTACGTCTCACCAGCAGAATATGCCGCCTTCCGGACGGACGCCTCCGAAGCCACCCGTCAGTACTCCTACGATCAGCTCCGGCAAGCGGTTGCGACGCCTGAGGGGAAACCGGACATCGATCAGGCAGCCTTGGAATCGCAGCGCCCGGCCGGTTTCGTCGAGCACCGCGCCGCTTTTTCGGCGACCGGACAGTACGGGAGCTGGATCCGCTCGCATAACGCCGTGATCAAAATCGACCGAACGTTGTTCGTGCATGCCGGACTCGGTCCCAAATACGCCGACTGGAGCCTTGACGAAATCAATCGAAAGGTCCGCGACGAGCTGGATGATTTCAGTAAGCTGCATGGCGGGATCGTCACCGACGACCAGGGTCCGTTCTGGTACACGGGGCTCGCGAAGGGAAACGAAACAGAGCTCGAGCCTTTGGTGGATAGTCTCCTGAAGCATTTCGACGTCGACCGCATCGTTATCGGCCATACCTACGCGGACGCGGCCATTACGCCGCGGTTCCATGGCAAAGTGATTCTGATTGATATAGGGCTTTCGCGGATTTACGACAACATCGGCAAGCTGGGCTGTCTCGAAATCGATCGCGGGCATGCCTATGCTCTGCACCGGGGGCAGGGACTGGAATTGCCGAAAGATGAGAACGGGCCGGATATGCTGCGCTATCTGAAACAGGCTGCAGCGCTCGATCCCCAACCCTCGCCATTAGCGGCGCGAATTCAAAAGCTGGAAAAATCGCGGTCTACTGCAGCTCAGGAATAGGCAGGGGCGGCCGTCCCGCAAAAATCTCCCCGAAGATACGAAGCACCTCGTCGTGCAGCGCGCTGTTATCGGCGAGCAGGTTGTCGGAAGCGGTGATGCTATGCGCCTGGCCGCGCATGTCGGAAAACCGGCCACCCGCTTCCGACACCAGCAGCGTACCGGCCGCCTGGTCCCACGGCTTCAACCCGAACTCCCAGAAGAAATCGAGACGTCCGCAGGCCACGTAGGCGAGATCGAGCGCCGCCGAGCCCGTCCGGCGGACTCCGTGAGATGCCATGGCGAGCTGGTAATAGAAATGAATGTTGACGTTGTGATGCCGCTTGCGGCTGGGAAACCCGGTGGAAGAAAGGCTGTCGCCGAGACGCGCGGTTTGCGATACGCGTATCCGGCGGTGATTCAGGTAGGCGCCGCCGCCGCGCTCGGCCGCGAACATCTCCTGCCGCACCGGATCGTAAATGACCCCGGCGATCATCTCGCCCGCGCGCTCCAACCCAAGTGTCACGTTGAACGCGGGGAAGGCATGCGCGAAGTTGGTGGTCCCATCGAGCGGATCTACATACCACCGGTACTCGGAGGAGCCTTCCTGCCCCCCGCCTTCTTCCGCCACGATTGCGTGCGTAGGGAAGTACGATCGCAGCTTCTCGACCACGAAGCTCTCCGAGGCGCGGTCGGCCTCGGTAACGAGGTCGAATTGCCCCTTGAGTTCGAAGCCGATGCGCCGCTCGGCATAATGCATCAGCAGGGCGCCGGCCTCGCGCGCAATTTCCGCGGCGGTCTCCAGGAACTGCATGCCCGGGGACTAGGCCTCTTCCTGGATGTACTTGATGTCGTGTTTGAAGATAAACAGGTTCGGCTCGCCGTCACGGGTAAGCCGGATAAAGGATTGGTCGTAGTATTCGATCACGCCCACTACTTCCTCGCCATCGGCCATTTTCACCCGCACCGGAGTGGCGCTCTCAATCAGTTGCTTCAAATACTTGGCCTCTTCGAACGTTTGTTCGGGCGCGCGTGCGGATTTACCCCCGTGTTGTGCCGTACTCACTTCTCCTGACGCTTCTTTTGACCTTCCGGGTTCACCGAGACTCGGGCGCCGGACCTGCCAGTATCACCCTCAGCCTCCCCATAATAGCCATTACGCGCGGAGACCCGCAATTCGGGGCGGTTTACGCGCACCTCCAGTTTATGAAACCGGTCTTTGGTCAAGGGCACATTTTTGGGATAGAACCCCAGTAAATACTGCGTGCGGAGCTCGTCGATAATATCGGCAAAAGCGCGGTCCAGTTCAGCGCCGACTGAGGGAAGAAAGGTCCGTCCGCCCGTGCCATCTGCCATGAACTTGAGCGCGTTTTCCCCGCCAATATTGCGCCCGGCATCGTTAGTAATGGGCATGACAACGACGGGATAGATCACCGCATCGGCCAATTGCGCGGCCTCGAGCGCGTGCTTCAGATCTTTGGAACTGGTGGTGTCGCCGCCATCGGTCACGATGATCATCACTTTGCGCCCGTCGCGATCTTCCAGATCGCGGGCCGCGAGGTAAA
Source organism: uncultured Solibacteraceae bacterium (assembly GCA_964390225.1). GTDB lineage: Bacteria > Acidobacteriota > Terriglobia > Bryobacterales > Bryobacteraceae > PSRJ01. The sequence goes on along the minus strand of CAYMHP010000069.1, from coordinate 13,611 downwards.
TGGCGTCGTAGAGAGACGTGCCTGCCTCGCCGTGAAGCGTTTTTAGCGAATTGGCGAGCGAGGCGTGGTTGTGCGTGAAGTAATTGTGCCGCTGCACTTCCCAGTTGAAGCTGTACAGGGCCACGCCGTCGGCGGGATTCCCCTCGCCGAGGAGCGCCTTGAGGAAGCGGCTTGCGGAGTCGATTTCGTACTTCAATTCCTTGGCGGTCGATCCGCTGGTGTCCACCATCAACGCAACCGAGAGTGGCTGGTCGGTCTGTCGCTCGAAAACGGATATCTCCTGCGGTGCCCCATTATCGAGAACCCGGAAGTCGTCCTTACGCAAGGAGCCGACCAGTTCTCCCGCTTGAGTCTTTACGGTGCTGACGACACGCACCAGGTTGACGTCGACGCGGATAACCGGCTGATCCTGCGCCCCGCAAATCTGCGCGGCAATGACGGCTCCCAAAGAGACGACGGACTTAGCCCACCACCGGCACATTGCGGTCCCACTCCCCTTCTACCCAAACCTCGCCATCGGCGAAGTGCTCCTTCTTCCAGATGGGCACCAGCTTTTTCAGCCGGTCGATTCCTTCCAGGGCGGCTTCGAACGCCGGCCGGCGGTGTGGGGCGGTAACGATCACGGCGACGCTCGTTTCGCCGATGAGCAAGCGCCCGAGCCGGTGTACCATCGCGACCCGGCTCACTTCGTGTTTTTCAGCGACCTCGCAGCCGATCTTCGCCATCATTTTTAGAGCCATCGGCTCATAGCATTCGTAATCGAGATAGAGAGTCGGCCGGCCTTTGGTGTTATTGCGGACCGTGCCTTCAAACGTCACGACCGCGCCTTCCGCGCCGGTCAGCAGGCGCCCGATCACCGCGCGGGTGTCGATGAAACAGCGCGTGATTGCGAAATAGTGCTCTCCCGAAACGAGTTCGATGGGATCCAGCGGGGGTACGGAGCCGCCGCTGACCGGCGGCAAAAATGCCACCTCATCGCCATCCGAGAGCCGCGTGGCGAGATCGGCGAACTCCTGATTGCGCGCCGCCACAATGCTGTGTGCCAGTTCCCGCAACTTAGGCTGTCGCGCGGCGTAGCGATCAAAAACGGTGCCCAGATCCGAGCCTTCCGGCAGTTCGATCTCTTCTGACGGCCGGCCGACCAAGTCCTTCAGAATCCCGAAAAAGAGCACTCTTGCGCGCATGGAATGGAGATAACTTCCAGTCTAACAGACGGTTGTGGACGGCCTTGCGTTGCAGCGGGTTAGGAGAAAATCCGGCTCAGCCGCGTTACAATTCCTCTTCCATGCCGCCGATCGCCGAAACCCGCTTCCGCGTGCGCTATGCCGAGACCGACCAGATGGGAGTCGTTTACTATGCCAACTACCTGGTGTGGATGGAGGTCGGACGCGTCGAACTGTGTAAAGCTTGCGGCTTCAACTACGGCGATATGGAGCGCGACGACGGAGTCCTGCTGGCGGTTGTGGAGGCCAATTGCCGCTACGCATCGCCGGCCCGGTTCGATGACGAGGTGGTGATCCAGACGTCGATCGAAGAGGCGAACTCGCGGACGGTGCGGTTTGCATACGAGATGAATGTCGCGGGCGAAGGGCGCAAACTGGCGTCCGGCTACACCCGTCATGTCTTCCTGGACCGTGCTTTCCGGCGAACGCGCCTACCGGAGAAGTATTTCGCCCTCTTCGGCATTGACTCTCAGCCGCGGCAGTAATGCCGCGGTTCCGCCTACACGCCTGTATCACCGCAGCTGGAATCGCGACCGCCGCTGCGCATAGGGCTATTTTCAACTGACTGGTAAAATTAAGTATGCGCATCCTTCTTTTCAGCGGCAAAGGAGGCGTCGGGAAAACCAGTCTTGCCGCTGCCACCGGCCTGCAACTCTCCCGTCTCGGCCATCGGACGCTTGTGATGAGCGTCGATCCGGCGCATAGCCTTGCCGATTCGTTCGACCTCGACGCCGATCTCTTTCACGGCAAGACCGGAGACCCGTACTCGATCAATGAGCGCCTGGCCATCCACGAGGTCAATATCCAGAGGGAGATCAAACGCCATTGGCGCGAGATCTCCTCGTATGTTATTTCGGTGCTGCGGACCACCGGTATCAGCGAGGTGGAGGCCGAGGAACTGGCCATCCTCCCCGGCATGGAAGAGCTGAGCGCGATGATGTACGTGAACCAGTTCCGCCGCGAGCAGCGGTATGACGTCATCGTGCTCGATTGCGCGCCCACAGCCGAGTCCATGCGGTTTGTCAGCATGCCGACCACGCTCGAGTGGTACATGCGGCACATCTTTCCGCTGCAGCGTGGTTTGCTGAAGGCGGTGCGGCCGATCGCCAACCGTGTTTCGCCGATCGAACTTCCAACGGACAGCTATTTTGCGAACGTCCAGAGTCTGTTTGCGAAGCTGGAAGGCATCGATGAACTGCTGGAGGATCCTCAGATCACGAGCGTGCGGCTGGTCACGAATCCGGAGCGTATGGTCCTGCGTGAGACCCAGCGTGCCTACGTGTATTTCTCGCTGCATGGGCTCACGGTGGATGGCATCATCGCGAACAGGGTTCTCCCGGCTGAAGTCAACGATGCCTATTTCACGGAGTGGCGGTCCTCTCAGGCGCGCATTCTGGAAGAGATCGATTCTTACTTCGCGCCGGTCGCCGTAAAGCGGGTTCCGTTGTTTACCCACGAAGTCATGGGCAGCGAGCGTCTCGAGGAGCTCTCACGCTCGCTTTACAGCGCGGAGGAAGACCCCGCGGCGGTCACCCGCACGGAAGCTCCGTTCAGTTTTGTGAAGCGGGATGGGTTCTATGAGGTTCGCGTGAAACTGCCGTTCGCGGCCAAAGGCGAGGTCGGCCTCTTCAAGAAAGGCGACGAGCTGGTAGTCGAGATCGGAACGCTGCGCCGGCATATCGGGCTGCCCACTTCGATGGCCGCCCTATCGCCCAGCCGCGCAAAGTTGGAAAATAAGGTGTTGACTGTAGAGATGAAGGAGAGCTGAGATGGAAGACAAGACCGCTAATCCAGAGCACCGTCAGCAGGGCTGCTTCTTCTGCTCGGTAGCGATGCCGTTCCTGGATCGCTGCTGGACGGACGCCACTCGGAATCATTTTCGGAATTCCCGAGTGGAATTCCTGAAGGG
>CAYMHP010000069.1:0-10469 GCA_964390225.1 uncultured Solibacteraceae bacterium | reverse complement strand
TGATTGACAACCGGATTGCCCACCTCTCGCGTGATGAGGCAAAGGGCACGCACGTTGTAGTGGAATAAATTCGCGGGGCAGCCGAAACGGCCGCCCCCACGGTTTGTGGCCCGTTTACCGCGGCACTCGCTTCGTATCGGGCTCCACCTGCTTGAATCCGGCGGGCACGGCAAATTGGGAAGCGTCCACTGGGTTCGAGGAAAAGCCGCTCATCTCAGATTTCATCTCGAGCAGCGACCCGGCGCTCTGCTGTTGCGTGTTGCCGTTGGCTGCGGCTTCTCCGGAAGGCGGGTTTTCCGGCTCCTTCTGTTTCTTCCGCCCCAGGCCGAAGTGCCCGCCCAATGCCCCGCCCAGCGCTCCGCCGATCGAAGGCTTTTCCTGTTGCTGCTGTTGAGGAGGAGCGGAGGTTTGAGCCTGATCGCCCGCCGGCGCGGCACCCGGTTGCCCTTGGCCGCCCATCGTGATCATCTGCAGGATCGGCATGCCATCGAGCTTCGCCATCTCCTTGTAGACTTCCGCCATTCCTTGGGAGACTTGCGGATTTGCCATGAACATGTTGCCGCCGGGTGTCCAGTTTAGCTTCTCGGCCATCCGTTTATAGAAATTTCGCACTTCGCCGTAACCCGAAACCGCCGGTGCAATCCACAGGTCGCTGGTGATCAACATCCCGCCCTTTTGCCCGCTTTGCTTGTCCGTTCCTTCCATTTCCATCTTCACCACCATCTCCTTGGTGTCGAAGCCGGAGATCTGTCGCGTGTTGCCGGTGCTGTTCGCGGACACCTTGAACTGAATCTCGCCCTTGTCGTTCTGCTTCATCTTCTGCGACATGTCGTCGAGCATCTGCTTCATCTGGTCGAACGTCATTACGGAGTAGGTTTTCTTCTGGAAGTCGACAGACGTGATCGTCTGCGCGGCGAGATCGGTGATTGTCGCGGTGCTGCGGCTCCGGTGAATCATCCTGTCGCCCTTGACGGCAATCGTGCTCTGGATCGGTTCCCGCGCCTGCTTGGAGAAGACTCCCACGACTTTCATCATGCTGGCGATAGCGCCGCCGGTGATCGTGCTCGTCTCTTCGTAGCTGAAATCGGCCAGCAGCGTGGTGCATGGCAGGAGCATAATCCCCGCCAGAATTGCTGTTTTTCGAATCATCAAGGTCTCCCTGTCTGTTTATCGTAGGATAGAGCGAGGCCGCGCTACAATAGCCGGTCGGGAGTACCGTACTGTGTCCGAAGTAATTATCCGGCCTACCGCGAAGTTCCTGAAGGCGGGCACGATTTTGACTGCGCTTATCTTCGCGGGTCTCGAGATCGCATACTTCGCGATGTGGCGCGACCAGGAAGTCCTGCGCCTGCTGCCGCTGATCTTACCCGTCATTTTTCTGTGGCCGGCGGTACGATGGCTTCGGCGCCGCTCGATCCGAGCGGTGATGTCAGGCGACCGCTTGCGCTACGAGGTCGGCTTCACTTCCAAAAGCACGCGCAATATCCAGCTTTCCAAGCTGCAGGACGTCCGCGTCGACCAGGGGATCTGGCAGCGCATGTTCAACATCGGCGATATTTCGTTGGAAACATCTGGAGAAACCAGCCGCCTGACCATTCGCAACGTAGATCGCCCGCAGGCAATCGCGGATGAACTGATGAGCCGCTCCCAAGGCGGGGCAGCGACCGGGGCGGCTCCAGGTACGCCGCTTTAAGCCGAATCCGACTTCTTCTTGATCTTGATATCGAGCCGTTTGATCTTCTGGTTCAGGGTGGAAAGCGGTACATGCAGGCTCTCGGCCGCTTCGGTCTGACTCCAGTTGAACTGCTCCAGCCGCTCGATAATGACCCGCCGCTCGTAGTCGTTGCAGATCTCAAACAGCGAGGCGTCCGCGGGGAGCGGCCCGCCGTCTCCGCGATGCAACCGGATGCCGTTAGCCTGCAGCAGCGAATCGGGGAGGACCTCAATCGGTACCGTGGAATCGGTGGCCAGCACAACAGCGCGCTCTACCACATTTTCGAGCTCGCGAACATTTCCCGGCCAGGTATGCTCCATCAATACCTGCATCGCTTCGGGCTCGAAGCGCAAAACCGACCGCCCCGAGGAATCCAAAAACTTGCTGTTCTCGCGGCAGTAGAAGGTGAAGAAGTGCTCGACCAGCAGAGGAATGTCTTCCTTGCGTTCGCGCAAGGGCGGCAGCGCGATATCGATGACGTTCAGCCGGTAATACAAGTCCTCGCGGAACTTGCCTTCCTTTACCAGCTGGTATAGGTCGGCATTTGTGGCGGCGAGGATCCGGACGTCCACCTTGACCGGCTCTGTGGCGCCGAGCGGCGTGAACTCCTTTTCCTGGATGACGCGCAGCAGCTTGATCTGCGTCTCCATCCCAATGGTGCCGATCTCGTCGAAGAAGATGGTGCCCTGGTCGGCGACCTCGAAGTAGCCCTTCTTGGTCTGGATGGCGCTGGTGAACGCCCCCTTCACGTGCCCGAACAGCGTCGACTCCAACAACTCCGGGGGAAGCGAGCCGCTGTTCACCGCCACGAACACGTGATCGGCGCGCGGGGAGTTGGCGTGAATCGCCTTGGCGACCAGTTCCTTGCCGGTGCCGGTCTCTCCCGTGATCAGAATGGTAGACCGGCTGGGAGCGGCCTGGGCGACCAGGTCGAGCATCCGCACCATGCGCTCGCTTTTTCCGATGATGTTCGGAAAACTGTAGCGCTGTTTCAGCGCGCGCTTCAGGTGGGTGTTCTCGTATTCGAGACGCCGCCGCGCAATCATGCGGTCGATCTCGATCAGCAACTTCTCGTTGTCCCAGGGCTTGGAGAAGTAATCGTTGGCGCCGAACTTGAGAGCGTTCACGGCGGCTTCCACCGAGCCGTACGCCGTGATCATGAAGATCGGCGTTTCGCGGTCGCGCTCGCGGACCTCCTTGAGCACGTCCATCCCGGAGCGGTCGGGCATCATCAGGTCGAGCAGCACCAGGTCGTAGCCACGGGTCTCCAGCTTATGGAGTCCTTCGGTCGCATTTTGGGCCAGATCGACTCCGTATCCCTCAAGACTGAGCAGAGCGTCCAGGCTTTCGCGGATGTCCGACTCGTCGTCGATCACCAGCACGTTGCCTTTCGTTTCAATAGCAGCGGATCGCGGAGCGGTCATTTCAAGCGGCATTTACGGGCGTCCTGGCGGACCGGGAACGGGCGAAGGGAAGATCGAGCCGGAAGCGCGCGCCGCCGCTCCTCCGGTTGGAGACTTCGATGGAGCCGCCATGCTCCTGCACGATCCCGTACGTCACGGAGAGCCCCAGGCCGGTACCCTTCCGCGCGGCCTTCGTAGTAAAGAACGGATCGTAGATGCGATGCAGGTGCTCCGGAGCAATGCCGTGGCCTGTATCGGCAACTTCGATCTTCGCGCCCGATTCCTCGGTCCATGTCCTCACTTCCAGGGTACCGCCGCTCGCCATGGCATCGCGCGCGTTTAGGAACAGGTTCAGGAATACCTGCTGCAGCTTGCCTGCGTTGCCGTGAACCTGTGGCAACTCCGGATCCAAATCCGTCTTCACCTCGATGCCCGATTTCTGGAGCTGATGCTCGAGCAGCGACAGCGTTTCCTGAATGACGCGGTTCAGGTTTATGTCGCCGAACGAGGTAGTCGAAGTGCGCGAAAAATTCAGCAGCGAGTTGACGATCTCACTCGCCCGGAAGGTCTGCTTGGCAATCTTATCGAGGATCGCCGATTTCTGCGTATCGTCCCCGACCTGTTTGGCGAGCATCTGCGCGTACGTCGAAATCACGGCCAACGGCGTATTCACTTCATGCGCCACACCGGCGGCCAGCAGTCCGATGCTGCTGAGTTTGTCCGCCTGCACCAGCCGCTGCTCCAACTCGGCGCGGTCCGTGACATCGTCGAAGATGATGAGGCGCCCGATCTGCTGCTGTTCCTTGGAAACCAGAGGCGCAATTGCCAGGTTGAGGGTGACCTCGCGGCGGCGTACTCCTCCGTGCCCGTAGCCATAGCCATTGAGCGGCGTCGGCTGCAAAACGAACTTGTAGATATTGTGAACGCCTGTTTCGCCGCGAACTCTGTCGAACTGGTCCGTCAGATCGGCGGGGAACAACTCGCCCAGCTTCTTGCCAACCGCGGCGGCGCGCGGAATTCCCGTGAGCTGTTCGATCTGCGTGTTCCAGCTCTCCACGCGATCGTCGAGGTCGGCTGCCAGGATTCCGACGTTAATCGACTCGACAATATTTTCGCTGAACTCTTTGAGCCGCTCGTACTCCTCCACTTTGCGTTGCAGCGAGCGGTACAGCGTGGCATTCTCAATCGCAATTCCCACGTAACCGGCCAGCGTGACCAACAGCTCTACATCGACGCTCGAGAGGTATTCGCCGTCGGTGGTCCGGCTGACCCCCATGTAGGCGATGGTTCTGCCGCGGACCGTGCAGGGCAGGTAATAGGTGAGGTCGACTTCCGCGATCGTGCGTCGCACACTCTGCGGCCAGGAACGCGACACGGCGTCCAACTGGTGGCGCGTGCGCTCGAAGAAAAGATAGGGCTCCGGCAGGTTCCAGGTCAAAAAGCTGAGGTCCAGGTCGTCATACTGCGCGTTGGTGAGCCGCGGGTTCGGCCCCATGGCCTTTTTGAGCCGGAACCGCGTTCCCCCACCGGACTCCTCGGCCAGGAAAAACGCTAAGTGCCGGATGCTGAGAGTATGCAGCAGACGCTCTCCTACGGAGGCCAGCATCGCGTCCAGATCCGTTTCCGAACTCAGCTCCCGCGCAAATTCGACCAACGTCCGGCGATAGTCGTACCGGTCCTGATAAAAATGCTTATCCAATCTCTCCTGGATCCAATTGCGAATGGGCTGGAACAGGAAAGCCGTAATCAGCATCACGGTGATAATCCCGGTGTTCCCGAGGTCTTTGAAATTTTTCTGCACCAGGCTGCCTAACCCGAATACGATGCCGTAGAACGCCGCCAGCACGCAGAGCGTGGCCAGAGTGTACGCGTAACCGCGGCGAAAGATGATGTCCACGTCCATCAGGCGGTAGCGCACAATCGCGTACGCCAGCGTCAGGGGGATCAGCGGCAGCGAGAGTACCGACATTTTCAGGTACTCGTTCGGAATCGCTCCCAGGGCATAGGGCACGATGTACAGCAACGCAAACGGCAGAATCCCGCAGAAAGTGCCGTTGCGCAGCCATTTGAGCTGCTGCCGCACAATCGGGTCCTCCGCCTTTCGGTACTCGAAGCTGAGCGCGATTCCGCCGATGATGTATGGCGCTGTGGAGAGCACGACCCAAATACGGTCCAGAGCCCAGCGCAGTTCGGCCAGGGGGATCGCGATGGCCAAGACCCCGGAAGCGAATGCCAGGTACAACACGAACAGGAATGCCGCGGGCCCATAGACCGTCAGAACCCGAACCGGCGCGCGCAACCATTTGCGCGGCTCCGGAAACGTCAGGCAAAAGTCCAGGAACAGAGCCGGCGCCAACAGCCCCGCGGCCACATTTCCGAAATAGATAACTTTGTCGAAGCCGTTCAGCTTGCCTGTGTAATGGAAGCAGAAGAAGATGAACGAGGCCAGGCATAGAATATAGAAGTGTCGCGCTTTATGCGCGCTGCCTCGCCGGAAATAAACAAAAAGGCCGATGATCAGGTATGCGAACCCGACCAGATACTGATACAAGCGGGCGCGATCGAGCGGCACTTCGCCCACGATCACGCCGTTGACGTCCAGTTCAACGCCATTGCGCGAGATGTGATACGCGGCCTTCTTCCAGGAGCCGATGTTGGCTAGCACCTGTGTCACTTCCACGGCCTTGTGAATCGGCACCCCGTTGATGGATACGAGCCGGTCTCCCGTGCGCAATCCGGCACGCCCGCCCTCGCTTTGCGACGGTACCGAGAGCGCCTCGACGGCGTCGTGGCGGTCCACCCAAATCACCCCGTCTTCAGGTAGCCGGAACCGCTCCTGTTGCTGGAAATTGATGATGGCAGCACCGGCCGCGGCCAACGTGAGAATTGTTAGTATGGCCGTGGACAGTTGGAACTTGAGTTCCTGAAGCATGGCGCGCCGTCGTCTGTTTCCTGCGAGACAGTACTCCTTTGCCGGAAGAAGCACGTTTGGGGCCGCGGCAGAGGCGTTCTTCTCACTCCAGATTATCCGAATTTTCTATAACTTACAATCGGTTCTCGGGGCCTGCTTCGGTTTTTGGGAGAACCACACTACGCGGAAGTGTATCCGGGACCGCGCGGGTCGCGAACTCTTCCATCGTTGCTGACAATCACCGTCCAAAATGGGCGAATTCGCGCAATTCCGCGATCCGTGCAGGTTCTGCGTCTTTGGGGTTGGCTGTACACTACGAATCAGCACGGCAGCGTCCTGTGAACCGTCCGCGCGAGAAACGCGGACCGGCTTACTGAATGAGGACGGAGTTTTTTCAGAGGCATTCAAATGCGTACGGCCATTCTCTCGATTATCCTGGCGCTTGTCCCTGCAATTTCTTTTTCCGCAGGCGAATCGGAGCCGGGCAACCCGGCGGTGACGCCCGCAGTGAAACCGGCGGAACGCCCGCGTGCGGCGGAACCGCAAAGTCCCGCTGCTCAGAATCCCAGGGCTCAGGAAAGTCCCGCGTCTCAGGAAAGTCCTGCGGCTCAGGGAGTTGCCACACCGCCGACCGGGCCCGCCGATCCGATCAAATCCGCCAAACCCAATGCTCTGGGCGAGACCATTGTCGGCGGCGCCGCCATCGACACCAAGACCTATGTGATAGGACCGGAAGACGTTCTGGCGGTGACCGTGTGGCGCGAGCCAGATCTCTCGCGCCCCGTGATCGTCCGTCCCGACGGGAAGATCAGCTTGCCAATTATCAGTGAGCTGACCGCGGCCGGACTCACGCCCGAGCAGTTGGCGGGCTCCATCACCCAAGCCTTGAAAAAGAATATCCGCAATCCTGAAGTAAGCGTTTCGGTGCAGCAGGTCAACAGCAAGCGCTATTACATCCAGGGTGAAGTGAACAAGCCCGGCCCTTATCCCCTGGTAATCCCGACGACGGTCCTCGAGGGCCTCGGCAACGCCGGCGGCTTCAAGGACTTCGCCAACGAAAAGAAAATCGTCATTCTGCGCGGTACGGAACGCCTGAAATTCAACTACAAAGAAGTCACTCACGGCAAGCACATGGACCAGAACATTCTGTTACAACCAGGCGATCAGATTATCGTTCCTTGAGGCTGCGAATATGGGTACCCCACAAAATTATGTGAGTGTGACCCGGCGTCCGCCGGATATCGAAGACTATCTCGACATTTTACGGCGCTACCGATCCTGGATCATCGGCCCCGCATTCCTGGGGCTGGTTCTGGGCGTGGTCGTCGCGTTTCTGTGGCCCGATACGTTCATCTCCACCGCGTTGATGCGCATCACGCCGCAGCAGGTGCCCGAAAAGCTCGTGCCGAGTGCCGTCAACATGCAGATGGCGGAACGGCTGACGCAAATGCAGCAGGAGATTCTCAGCCGGGCCAGCCTTTCGGAGCTGATTCAACGGCTGGATCTTTATAAGAAGGACCGGCAGCGGCTGCCGATGGACGACGTCGTCGAAAAGATGCGGAATGCGGTCAAAATCCCGCTGCTCGATGTTCAGAGCACGGGCGGGAATCGCGGTGCCTCGGCGTTCATGATTCAATTCAAGTACTCGGATCGCTACAAAGCGCAAGGAGTGGTTCAGCAACTGGTCTCGAAGTTCACCGAGCAGAGCGCCACGGTGCAGCGCAACCAGGCGAACCTGACAGCCAACTTCCTGAGTGACGAAGCCAGGCAGGCGAAGGAAAACCTGGATCGGCTGGATGCCGAGATCACCAAGTACAAAAGCGAAAACCGAGGTCGTCTCCCCGAGGAGTTTCAGGCCAACGTTGCGAGTCTGAACTCGCTGCAGCAGCAACTGGGGGCCGTCAACGAGACGCTCAACCGTAACCAGCAGGAGAAGATCATCCTGCAGACGCAGTTACAGCAGCTCAGCACGCAACTGAACTACTTCATCAACAATGCGCAGCAGACCGTTGCTAACGAGACGGTGAAAAACGAGCGGCTGGTCGCGTTGAACAAGATGATCCTTGACGCCAAGTCGCAGCTCGCCGCGATGCGCGAGGTCTACACCGAGGACTGGCCCGACGTCAAGAACTTCAAGGCGCGCATCGCCGATCTGCAAAAGGAGCAGGCCGAACTCGAAAAACAGGAGATTGAGGCGCAGAACAAACCGGTGACTCCACAGAAGATCACCAACCCGCAGATCGTCAAGAGTATCGACGACACCAAGGCGAGTATGGCGCTTCTGAAAGTCGAAATTGACGCGAAAGATTCGGACATCAAAGCGCGTCAGAAGCAATTACTCGACATCGACAAGGCGATTGCGGCATATCAGAGCCGCATCGAAGCGACGCCCCTGAGTGAGCAGAAGTACGCGGCATTGCAGCGTGAATACCAGATCGCGAAGGGGACCTACGACGATCTTTCGAAACGCCGCGAAATCTCCGAAACGGCGCAGAACCTGGAGGAGCGCCGGGCCGGCGAAAACCTCGAGGTGCTCGACACTGCATCGTTGCCCGAAAAGCCGGCCGAACCGAAGCGCCTGGCTATCGTGGGAGCCGGTGTCGCCGTCGGGCTGGTCGTCGGGTTTGTACTGGCCGGCATCAAGGAAATGAAGGACACGTCCCTGAAGAATTTGAAGGACGTTCGAGCTTACACCAACTTACCGGTTTTGAGCAGTATTCCCTTGCTGGAGAACGCGTTGCTGGTGCGGAGGAAGCGCCGGCTGGCGTGGCTGGCCTGGTCTAGTGCCGTGATTCTCGGCTGCATCGCGATGAGCAGCTCGATGTACTTCTACTATTTCGGCCGTACCTAGGAAAATGCGCCGCTAGCGCCACTGGAGGCAAGATGAGCCGAGTACATGATGCTTTGCGCAGGGCAGAGGAGGGCGGACTGCCGCTGGAACCGCCGCCGGCCGTTGCCGGGGAGCAGGCCCGCACCCGCGAGTTCGCGGCCGTCGCGAGTGGCGCCGCTGCGGCCGAAGAAGAAATTGCTCCGCGTGCGTTCGCGGCGAGCGCCGCTACCGCCATTGCCGAACCGCCCGCAATGCACGACCTCCCTTCCGGGAAGCTGGACCAGGTGCAGGTGGTCCGGTTTCAGCCGGCCCCGGAAACGCACTTGCTTGATCTGCAACATTCGCACGAAACGCCCGCCGAAGAATTCCGTACCTTGCGCACCCGGCTCAACCACTTGCAGACACTCCAGCCGCTGCATACGGTTGTCATCACGAGTCCTTCGCCGGCCGAAGGCAAGACCTTCACTGCTGTCAACCTCGCGCTCGCGCAATCGCATATGCCGGACGTCTCCGTGTTGCTCGCCGACTTCGACCTGCGCCGCCCCGTAATTCACAACCTGTTTCAGTTCGAGCGGGCCCCCGGCCTCTCGGATTACCTCATGGGCCAATGCACGTTCCAGGAGGCGCTCCGTCGTCTGGAGGGGACCAATCTGTACATCCTTCCCGCCGGTTCTCCAGTCAAGAATCCACTCGAACTGTTGAACACGCGTCAGGCGAAGGCCTTGTTCCAAGACCTGCCGCGCATGTTCCACTGGGCCATTTTCGACACGCCTCCCTTGCTGTTCTCCGCTGATGCCAACCTGCTTTCCACGCTGGCCGACGGCACCCTGCTCGTCGTGAAGGTGGGCGCCACTACCTTCGACAATGTCACGCGGGCGATGCAGTCCCTGTGCGAAAACAACGTCCTCGGCATTGTCGCCAACGGAGCACGCGCCTCGGAACTGTACAGCAAGTACACCTATTACTACTCCAAAGCGGAATAGCCGCGGAAGCGCCCCCGCCTTGCGGCACGCGGCTGGTGGATGCGCGCCGCGGACCCGACTCGCAAGCCGTCACTGAAATTTTCACTTGCAATTCGCAAGTCATCGCGATACATTTGCGAATGTGCCTGGGAAGCCGAAGGAACGCCGGTCCGGCTGCCCGGTAAGCATCTCTCTCGAAATCTTGGGAGACCGGTGGTCCTTACTGATCGTTCGCGACTTGATGGTGCGGGGCCTCCGGACATTTAAGGAATTCCAGCGAGCGGGTGAGGGGATCGCCACTAACATCCTCGCCGACCGTCTGCAGAGATTGGAAGCGGCAGGAATCATTAGCGCGGAACGGGAGCAAACGGACGCGCGAAGGGTAAACTATCGCCTGACCCGGAAAGGCATCGATCTCGCTCCGGTGCTTTTGGAACTCCTGATCTGGGGTGCGCGGCATCAGCCCACGGCAGCGCCCTGCGCTCTGATTGATCAAATGGAGCGCAATCGCGAAGCAGTTCTCGTCGAGGCGCGCCGCCGCTGGCAAGAACGCGATCCAACTCCGCTGCTCCCCAATTTTGACGGCGAAGGGGATCGAAGACCGGCTGGCAGAGGGAAAAGGAGCAAGGGATGAGCAGAGTACGCGTTT
>CAYMHP010000068.1:0-20719 GCA_964390225.1 uncultured Solibacteraceae bacterium | reverse complement strand
CTTCGAGAAACTGGTGTTGCCGGAGCTGGTCAAGCAAAACATCGGCGTCCTCGGCATGAAGAGCATGGGAAGCGGAGTCATCCTCGAGAGCAAAACGGCCACTCCCATCGAATGTCTGCATTACGCTCTGCACCTGCCGACGTCGGTGGTGATCACCGGAATCGACAGCGACCAGATTCTAAATCAGGCGTTCGAAGCCGCCGGCACGTTCAAACCAATGACGGAACAGCAGATCTCGGCGCTCCTCAGCAAAACGGCGAAAGCCGCCGGGCAGGGCGAGTACGAGTTGTTCAAGACCAGCGCTCACTTCGATTCCACCGCGCACCATCCGGAATGGCTGGGCGGCGAAACGGATAAAGTCAAGCAATTGAGTGCGAACACTTAGAACCTACCGCAACACCCGTAACGACACACTCCCCGGCCCTATCGAAAAGACCTAATTCCGTCCGATAGAGATCCAGGGGGAGGACGCGGTGGACCCTGAGCCTCCTCGAAGAGGAGCGTTTGTGCCCAAATACATTCCGGTCCTGATGCTGGCGCTGTACGAATGTGCTCTCCAGGCGCAAATCCCAGCCGCGGACAAGCACCCGTTGCAGAAACAGCCCGAATCCGTTCTCTTCGACGAAATTCCCAGCGTGGAAACTGCCAGCCTGTACGCGCAGACACTACAGGATGCACCGGCAAATGTCACGGTCATTACGGAGCGCGAAATTCGGCGGTACGGCTATCGCACCCTGGCAGAGGCGCTGGCGACGGTGCGCGGGTTTTACGTCACCAGCGATGGCGCATTTTCGTTTTTAGGGGTCCGGGGCTTCAATCTCCCCGGCGATCTCACTACCCGCGTCCTGGTGATGGTGAACGGGCACTACCTGACGGACAACGTCTACGGTGCCATGTATATGTTTGGGCAGGACTTCGGGATCGACATGGACCTGGTGCAGCGGATCGAGGTAGTGCGCGGCCCCTCGTCGGCGCTCTACGGCAGCAATGGAGTCTTCGCCACCATCAACATCTTTACCCGCTCTCCCCAAGATACGTCCGGCACGACCGTCACCACCGAGTTCGGCAGCTTCGGAGAAAAGAGAGCACAGATTTCCTCTTCCATGTACCTGGGGAAAGGTTTCAATTTGCTGGTCTCGGCGTCCGGATTCGATTCAACTGGCCGGGCCATCGACGACCCCCTGCTGGGGCGCGCCGACCAGGTTGGAGCGGAGCACGGCTACCACACGTTCGCGCAGTTGACGCGCGGCAACTGGAGTCTCACGGCGAGTTTCCCGGACCGCAAGGTGCTCGCTCCGTTCGGCTTTTATGGATCGATCTACGGAGACCCAGGGACCAGCAGCCGCGACGGACGGAGTTATGTCGAATCCTCGTGGACCCACCCGGTCGGCAAAGCGTCGAGCCTGCACTGGCGCCTCTACTACGACCAGTTCCGGTATTACGGCCGTTATGACATGCCCGATCCCACGGCCGGTGTGCGGGACCAGCGTGATTACGCTTACGGGGATTGGGTGGGGACCGAGATCAGGTTCCAGACGCCGATCCTGCGCCGCGGCAAACTGACTGTCGGGGGGCAGTTCGATGCGGACATCCGGAATCTGCAGCAGACGTATTACGTAGGCGACCCTTTTCTCTCACGGAATACCTCAGAGCCAAACCGGCGGTATGGCGTGTTCGCGCAGCAGGAATGGAGTCCCGGTCGGAACTGGACGATATTCCTCGGTCTCCGCCTGGACGACTCGAAAGATGGCCGTGCTTTCCTTTCGCCGAAGGTTGGCCTGGTGTACAAAACCGGGAGCCGATCGGCCTACAAGTTTCTCTACGGGCGTGCGTTCCGCGATCCCTCCACCTACGAACGCTACTGGGAGCCAAATGGTGCTTTGAAGCAGGAGACGATGCAGACGTTCGAGGTCGTGCGGGAGAAGGACATGGGGCGGTCCTTCGATGCGGTGGCGACGGTGTACTACTACCGGCTCTCGGGCCTGATTCAAGGCGTCCCCGTTTCCTCGGATACGCTGCAATACCGCAACATTGGCGGCAGCCATGCTGTCGGAGCCGAGCTGGAATTTCGAGGCCACCTCCTCTCCTGGCTGGAAACGGCGATCTCGGGAAGTTGGGGCGAGGTGCGCTATAGAAACGGAGCCGAAGTGCCGAATTCTCCGGAAAAGTTGGTTCAGTTCCGCGCCGCCGCCCCGCTGTTCCGCGACCATTTGAACGTAAGCATGGCCGCACGTTATTTGAGCAGGCGGCTGACACCACACGGGTGGGATGTGGGCGCTGCTCCGGTGGCCGACCTGACCTTCACCACGAACCATTTGCACCACGATTTCGATGTGCAGTTCGGAATCCGGAACGTTTTGGATCGCCGCTATTTCGATCCGCTGAGCGAAGAGCATCTGCCGGAGGTGATGCAGCGTGCCGGCCGCTCGTTATTTGTGAAGTTGACCTGGCATCACGGGGAATGAGCTTGAGCGCCCACAAAAATGGCGCACGCTGGATATTGCGAACCATAGCTGCACTGGTTCTGGCGGTAGCCGTCGCGAGCGGCGCTGCCAGCCACTCCGGAGTCGTGGTCCTGAGCAGTTCCGGAGTCCCGGCGTATCGTCTGGCGTCGGAGGGAGTGCAGAACGTGTGGCGGTCTTTGGGGGTTGAACCGCCGGTTGTGGTCGAGCTGGCTTCGGATATCGATACGACCGCTGTGGACCGGCTCCGCGCGGCGACGCCGCAGTTGGTGATCGCGGTGGGATCCCGCGCGGCTTCGGTGGCCGCTGGCGTCGGAGCACCCTACGTAACGACGATGCTCCTCGAAGGCGACGCGCCGCCAGAGACTGACCGGAATAAGCCGGTGGCCTCCCTTACACTGGACGTCCCCGCGCGAGTGGTACTGAATCGAATTCGCCAGCTCGCGCCTCGGTGGCGCCGCCTGGCGATCATTCGCGAACGCTCCCAGAGAGATCCCGCGAACGAGGAAATCCAGGCGGAAGCCGCTGCGCTGGGTTTTGCCGCGGATGTCATGGAGTGTTCGGGTCCGAAAGAACTCCTCGAAGCGGTGCGTGGTTTGCGAGGGCGCGTCAATGCGCTCTGGTGCCTGCCCAGCCGGTCGTTGTATGAACCGGCCTCCGTGCGTGAGCTCATTCTCGAGTCGATTCGGAACGGTCTCCCGCTCGTCGGTTTTTCGGAAGCCTTCGTCCGGGCGGGCGCCTTGATGGGATTTTTTCCCGATTACCGCGACGTGGGAGCGCAAACCGCTGAGTTGGCCAGGCGCTACCAGGCCGGCCAGTTGCTCAGGCGCAAGGAACGTCCGCGCACCATTCGCACTATGGTTAACGACCGCGTTGTGCGAGCCCTGGGAATCGAGCTCAGTGGCGGCTCAGAAGTGGAGCTGGTGAAATGATTCGCCGCGGAGTTTGGACGGAACACAAATCAGGGAGCCTGGCAGCCCAGGCCTTCTCGTTAAACTTGCTACCCATGATCGTCTCCGCCATTTCGGTCGTGTTTCTCGTAGCCATACTGCTTTATCTGCAAAAAGCATCGTTACAAAACGAGGCGCGGCTGAGGGCGGAATCGATTGCAGATTTCGTTGCGCATCAGAGCGAGCTTGCGGCAATGATCGGTGACATGGGTGAGTTGGACCGGATCGCCCGAGGAGCTTTACGGGTCGACGATGTGCTTTACGTTGTGATCCAGTCCGCGGATGGCAGGATAGTGACCGCCCGTGGGCCGGCGGACGCCACCGGGTCATCGGCGGCGCGCGAGCCCGCATCTCCACCTGGCAGCACGATCGCCGTCGAAGTGAAGATTCGCGCTTCCGAAGAACGATCTGTCGTTGAGTGGCAGACTCAGACAGCGTCGCCTCCTCTGGGTACCGTCCGTGTAGGACTATCGACGGCACGGCAGGCCCGGCTATTTCGCCGGATTGCGTTTTCGGCGGTGCCCAGCTCCCTGCTCGCCTTCGCCCTGATCCTGATTGTGCAGCAGCGGCGGCTTAAGAAAATTCTTGCCCCCCTGAAATACGTCAGCGAATTCGCCCGCCGCGTATCGCAAGGCGATTTGACGCAGCACGCACAAGTGGTCCGGCGCGACGAAGTGGGCGAATTGGCGGCGGCATTCAACGAAATGGTGGACGCGCTCGCCACCTCCCGGCAGGAGTTGCTCCATGCGCTCGATCAGGCTCGGGAGGCCAGCCGGCTCAAAAGCGAATTCCTCGCCAACATGAGCCACGAAATTCGCACGCCCTTGAACGGCATCATCGGCATGGCGGAGATCGCCCTCGATACAGATCTGTCTGAGGATCAGCGCGACTATCTCAGCACAGTCCGCACGTCCGGTGAATCCTTGCTCGCCATCATCAATGAGATTCTGGACTTCTCCAAGATCGAGGCCGGCAAATGCACTCTCGAATCTTGCGAATTCTCCGTCGCCGATTTGATTCAAGAAACGCTCCGCATCCTTGATGTGGCGGCGCAGCAAAAGCGATTGCAGTTGCTGTATGAGGATCGGTCCGGGCTGCCCGAACGCGTGATCGGCGATCGCGGAAGGCTCCGGCAGGTCTTCCTCAACCTGGTTGGCAATGCCATCAAGTTCACCGATGCCGGTTGCGTAACGTTGCAAGCCGCCGCTGCTGAGCCCACACCGGATGGCGCGGTCCAGATTCATTTCGCCGTGATAGACACGGGCATCGGCCTCTCGGAGGCATCCATTCAGCGGATCTTCGACGCCTTCGTCCAGGCCGACGGATCCACAACGCGGCGGTATGGCGGCACGGGTCTAGGGCTGGCCATCTCCTCGCGGCTGGTGAAACTCATGGGCGGGGAAATTTGGGTGGAAAGCGAAGTCGGGCGGGGAAGCGTCTTTCACTTCACCGCCAGGTTCGGACTGCCGGCTGCGGGCGCGCGAGAGCCCTCGACGGCCAGGCCGGCGGCCGAAGGGGCAGCGCCCGGGCCCGCGCTCCGTATCCTGGTCGCCGAGGACAACCACGTCAATCAACGGGTGGCAGTGATCCTCCTCACATCAATGGGACATTCGGTGGCCGTCGCCTCGAGCGGCGTGGAGGCTGTGACACTCTCGGCCCGCGAGCGCTTCGATGTGATTTTCATGGACATCCAAATGCCAGAGATGAACGGCCTGGAAGCCACGCGCCTGATCCGCCTGCGCGAGCAGACCACGGGGGAGCACGTTGCCATCGTGGCGCTTACCGCTCATGCGATGAAGGGCGACCGCGAGACGTACCTCGCAGCCGGGATGGATGATTATGTGAGTAAGCCGATCGTCCGGAGATCGCTTCACGATGCGCTCAACCATGTAAGGAGCAGCCGCCCGCCAGCCGTGGCGCAGTAGCGCCGCGAATCGTGCGGCGGATCGAATCGTGATTGCTTCGCGGCTCCCCTAATCTTGAGGCGGCGTCTGCAGCGCCGCGGCCTGCTGCATTCCCAGAGCGACTTCCGGCAGAATGCCGAGTTCGCGGTAAATCGGCCGTATCAGTTCGCGAATCTTCGGAAGGCGGCGCGTGAACCAGAGGCTCCCTGCCACGCACGCCGCGCCACACCAGACCAGGGTCTGCGGCGCGCCGATACGCGCCGCAAGGAATCCGGCGAGCAAGCTGCCAAACGGCGCCATGCCCAGAAACGCCATTCCATAGAACGCCATCACGCGCCCGCGCTTTTCATCGTGGATGATGGTCTGCAGAATCGTGTTGCTCGCGGCCATCTGCTGCATCATCCCGAAACCCGTCAGCGGCATCAGAATGAGGGATAGCCAGAACACCCGCGATAGCGAGAAGCATATAAGCGCGCCGCCGAACACAGCCGACGAAATGGCGATCATCCTACCCAGTCCAAGGACGCTCTTACGTACCGCAAGTGATATGGCGCTCGCGAGCGCGCCGACTCCGGAGGCGGCCATCAGAAAGCCGAGAGTATGCGCGCTCCCGTGCAGCACGTCGGAGGCGAAGATGGGCATCAACACCGTATAGGGAAAACCCACCAGGCTCACCAGCCCCAGTAGCATCAGGATCGACCGGATCGGGATCGACTCGACAACGTACCGCCATCCTTCGTGTAGTTCCTCCAGCACGTGCCGCGCCCGGGCCTTTTGCTGCTGCACGGGAACGCGCATCAGCAACAGGGAAATAATCACAGCAATGTAGCTGATGCCGTCCAACAGGAAACAATAGCCCTCGCCAACGGCAGCAATGATGACCCCGGCGATGGCCGGGCCGATCAGCCGCGTCCCGTTGACCATCGAGGAATTTAAAGCAATGGCGTTGCCCAGGTCCTCGCGTTTTTCGACCATCTGGATGACGAATGCCTGCCGCGCCGGCATGTCGAATGCATTGATCAGCCCCTGCATCAGGGAAAGGACGATAATCTCCCAGATGTTGATGACGCGCGCCAGAGCCAGGCCGGCCAGGATGAACGATTGCACCATGGAGAGGATCTGCGTCACTACCAGCGTGCGGTGCCGGTCCCAGCGGTCCACCCACACACCCGCCAACGGCGCCAGAAAAAACATTGGGATCTGCCCGGCGAAGCTGACGATGCCAAGCAAAGTCGCGGAGTTCGTCAGCCGGTAAACCAGCCAGCTGGTCGCGATGCGCGTCATCCACGTCCCGATCAGCGAAACAGTCTGGCCGCTGAAGAAGAGCCGGTAGTTTCGAGACCGCAGAGCGCGTACCGCGAATGCCCAATCCGCCACGGTTCTATTGTCGATGGACAATGCCGCCTCTTCCAAGCTGGCGGCAAATTTCTGTGAGGTACAATGAACAACGTTTCGACCAAGGAGGGCTGGAACCGCCATGAAAGCTGCTTCCCTGATTGTTTGCGCGCCCCTGCTGCTGTTACCGCTCCGTGCAGCCGCTCCGGATGCCGCCAAGCCGATCATCGATAACGAGCGCGTGACGGTATGGGACGTGACCTGGACGAAGGGCAAGCCCGGCCCTATCGAACACCACCGGTACGACTTCGTAACCGTTTATTACGCCGGCGGCGACGTCAAAGTGACCACGCCGGACGGAACCTCGAAAACCGTCACGCACAAAACCGGCGAGGTCAGCTTCGGCCACAAAGGTCTCACCGAGCGCTTAGAGGGCGGGTCGGACACGAACGCCGCGCGCTCGATGATCGTCGAACTGAAAGACCATCCGGTTCCGCCGTACCCCAATCCCGCAGGTTATGCGCTGGCGTTTCCGCGGCCCGGCGTGAAGAAACTGCTGGACAACGACCGCGTGGTCACATGGGAATATACCTGGAAGCCCGGCATTGCCACGCCCGTGCACTTCCACGACAAAGATGTCGTGCTGGTTTATCTGGAGAACGGCGCGCTCCAGTCGACGACACCCGACGGCAAGAGCGTCGTCAACCAGTATTCGTTCGGGCAAATCAAGTTCAACCCCGGGAACCGTGTGCACTCAGAGCTTCTGGTGAGCGGTACCCAGCACGCCATCATGACGGAATTGAAGTAGGTCCGCGTCTACACTCTTCAGCCGCGTCCCGTTAAGGCGCGGATCACGCTACGTGAAGGTCTCTGCTGTTTCGGGGGGGACGCCCGCCCTGGCGGGCAGGGGCTGAAACATTCAGTAGCCGCGCTGCTTGTCCACAACGTTCAGCAGGGGCTCGCCCTTGCGGTACCGCTCAAAGTTAGCCAGAAAAAAATCCATCGCGGCGTCCAGCCACCCGGTCGTGTGATCGGCGCAGTGCGGCGACAGCAGGACATTCTCCAGCCGATACAATGGATGGCCTTCGGGCAGGGGCTCGCAGTCGAATACGTCCAGAGCAGCGCCTTTGATGCGGTTCTCGGACAGCGCCCGGATCAAAGCAGCCTCATCGATCACCGGTCCGCGGCCTACGTTGATCACCACCGCATCGGGCTTCATGGCAGCGAATTCCGCTTCGCCGACCAGGCCGCGAGTCTCCGGCGTCAGCGGCGCCGCGACGGCGATGTAGTCGCATTGCTCGATCATGCGGACGCGGTCTGTCGGCCCGTAAATCTGGCTCACGACGGGATCGGCGTTGTACAGCAGGGGGCCGCGGCGCGTCATACCCAACACGCGCATCCCCAAACCGCGCGCGCGCGTGGCGATGGCCCGGCCAATGTCCCCGTACCCCACAATCCCCAGCGTCTGGCCGGAGATGTCGGTCACCGTAAACGGCTCCCACCGGCCCGCCGACTGGTTGCGGATCATGCGCCGGAAATCCTTGGCGAAATACAGAATGGCACCCAGCACAAACTCGCCTAGCGAATCGCTGAACACGCCGCTGCCGTTGGTGAGAATGGCCGGGCTATCGACCAACTCCTGGAATAGCAAGCCGTCAAGGCCGGCCGAGCGCGCATGCACCCACCGGACCCGCGGCGACATCCGGAAGACTTCCCGCAGCAGTTCGCGGGAAAATCCCCAGCTGAAAATGACCGTCGCCTCCGGAGCTGCCCTTTGGAAAGCCTCTACCCGGTTCCCGACGGCGATGCTGGTCTGGGGCGGAAGCTTTTCCAGTTTGGCCAGTTGGCCCTCCGCCGGATCGGCCAGCACCAGAAGTGTGTCATTATCCATTAAGGGAAAACTACCACATGTTCGACCTTTCTCTCGAAGTACTCCGCGTAGTGGAAAACGCCGCGATCGCCTCGGCGCGCACCATGGGGATGGGTAACGCACACGTGTCCGATCATGCCGCTGTGGAGGCCATGCGCCGTTGCATGGATACGATCCCGTTCGACGGCACGATCGTGATCGGAGAGGGCGAGCGCGACAGCGCGCCGATGCTCTACATCGGCGAAAAGGTTGGGAATACTCACAACAGCACCGCTCCCATATCGGTGGATATTGCCGTCGACCCACTGGAAGGCACCAACCTGTGCGCGACCGGCGGCGCGGGCGCGATCACCGTGTTGGCAGCTTCCGAGCACGGCGGACTGCTGCACGCCCCCGATTGCTACATGGAGAAGATCATCGTTGGACCGGCCTGCAAAGGCGCGGTCGACCTCGACGCCCCCGTCAAGCAGAACCTGAAGGCCATTGCGCGCCGTCTGCAGCGCGGCGTGGACGACCTGGTGGTGGTCGTGCTCGACCGGCCGCGCCATGAGAAACTGATCGCCGATATCCGTGAAGCGGGAGCCCGCATCCGCCTCATCTCAGATGGCGACCTTTCGGCGGGAATCGCGGCCGCCGTGGCCGGCACCGGCGTGCACGCCGTCATGGGCTCTGGTGGCGCCCCGGAGGGCGTGCTGACCGCTGCCGCCCTGCGCTGCCTGAACGGCGAGATTCTCGCCCGCCTGGTGGTGAAGGATGATGCCCAGAAGGAGCGCATGCAGCAGATGGGTATTCGCGACGTGACTCGCGTCTATGACACGGCCGAACTGGCGCCCGGGCGCAATCTGATCTTCGCCGCGTGCGGCGTCACCGACGGCAACCTGCTGCAAGGTGTGCGTTTCAGCGGCGACGGCGTGCACACGCATTCGATTGTAATGACGTCGTCTCCCGCGCGCGTCCGTTTCATCGAAACGACGCATCTGGACAATCGTCCCGACGTCAAAGTCCGCTTCCGCTAGGTGATGACCGGCGCATGTGCGCCCGAGTAGTTCAAAAACAGCTACTGCATCTCGGCCATTGCGCCCACCAGACCGCGGTCGAGATGCAACTGCGCCCAGTGGAACTCCGTCTGCAGCATTTTCGCGATCTCGTCCTTCGATTTCTTTTCCGTGAGCATCTCGTGCACGCGGTTGCGCAGCCGCAGCGTGCTGTCGCGAAATTTGCGCATTTCCGCCTTTGTAGTGACGTTGCCGTGGCCGGGAACCAACGAATCGAAGTCGAGCATTAGAGCGGAGTCGAGCGTGCTGGTCCACTCCTTGCCGCTGCCGCCGCCGGAATAATCGATCAGTTCCGGAACATCCTGGCCGTACGTGAACATGTCGCCCGCAGCAAGGGTGCGGTCCGCCGGGAAGTAGACCACCACGTCGCCATTCGTGTGCGCCCGGCCGAAGTGATAGAGCTCGATATTCTTGCCGCCCAGGTGGATCGAAGCATGGTGCTCGAACGAGACGCTGGGAATGCCCGGCATTTTCATATCGACCATGTTCTCCCAGGCTTGATTGGAGGCCACCACTACTGCGTTCATCTGCTGCATCTTGGCGTTCCCGCCGCTGTGATCACCATGGTGATGCGTGTTGATCACGTACTTAATGGGCTTGTCCGT
This sequence comes from uncultured Solibacteraceae bacterium, assembly GCA_964390225.1. Classification (GTDB taxonomy): domain Bacteria; phylum Acidobacteriota; class Terriglobia; order Bryobacterales; family Bryobacteraceae; genus PSRJ01. The sequence goes on along the minus strand of CAYMHP010000068.1, from coordinate 10,538 downwards.
GATCTTCTTCAACTCAGCCATGATGTTGTTGTGATCGACTTCAAATTTGTCGTCGACCAGAACAACCCCTTCATTGGTGACCAGCGCCGTCGAGTTGCCCGGGACAAAATCGTTGTGAATGACGTAGAGATCGTCCTTCACCTTCACCGTATTTAGCTTTGCCGGTTGCGGCGGGCCCTGTGTGTAGGCCAGCCATAACGCGCCCCCCAGAAAAACAGCGGCAGTCAGACGGATGATTGTGCTCTTACGCATCGGCGAAAAGTATACCAAAACACTACCGCCGGCCGAATCGAAATTCCGGCCGGCGGTAGGGCGAAACAACCCGCGCCCTCACAGGACGCGGCTGAAAAACGTCGCTGCAGACTGAGCCCCTGCCCGTAAGGGCGGGGGTGCTGCGGTCAGAAGTTCAGCTTAAGAGCGAACTGAATCTGCCGCGCAGTCGTCCCAGGGTTGGTCTGGGTAATTAAGCCGGCGGTCGGGTTGATGGCCGTTCCCGCAAACATCGCGAGGTTGGTCGCCGGGATGAAGAAGTTCGGGTGGTTCAGGATATTGAAGAACTCCGCCCGGAACTGAAGCCGGATGTTTTCCCGTATCCTGGTGTCCTTGAGCAGCGCGGCATCGAGGTTAAAGAGCCCGGGACCCCGAATGACGCCCCTTCCCAGATTGCCCAGTGTGCCTTCCGGCCCGAGAGAGAAAGCCGCCGGGTTGAGCCACTGCCGGTCATTCTTCACCACGATGTTATCCGCCGTGAAGCCGGGATTCAGGTACGGGCGCTGATTCGTGAACGCGGAACCGCCCACGCGCGCCCAATCCGAGCCGGCCTGGATGATCAGCGGCGGGCCCGTCGTCTTGCTCATGATCCCGCTGAGCTGCCAGCCGCTCACCAGGCGGTTCTTCTTGAACGGCAGCGCATACACGCTGTTAATGCGGAACGCGTGCCGGATATCGAACGTCGAAGAACCCCGGTCCTGTGCAAAGTTGTAGGGGTTCGAGCGGGGTCCGCCGCCGGTCTCGAGACCGCTGCTGCCGGAACCGTCGTCGATGCTGTGCGACCACGTGTAGGCGAACTGCGCCTGCCAGTTGTTGCTGAAGCGGCGAACAAGGTTCACCTGCATCGAATGATAAGTCGAATTTCCGTTGGACTGCAGCGCATTGATCGCGCCGAAATTCGGGCTCCAGCGCGGATAGCTGACGCCATTTGCTCCGAAGTGCATGACACCGTTCACGTCCGTCGTGGGGATCGGCGGGTTCTGATCGCTCTGCGTCATCAGATGGCTGCCGTGCGAACCGACATAGCCCACGGTCAGAATCGTGTTCGAAACCAGATCCCTCTGCACATTGATGTTCCACTCGTACAGCGCCGGAGTCTTCGTGTTGTTGTAGTCCACCGTCTGGCCATTGCTGGGTAGCGGTGCGCTCACGTTCGCCAGGAATGGATTGGGGAACGGAATCACTGGAATGGCCGGGCTCGGCGTCACGATCACCGAGGGGAACGGCGGGCCCGTCACATAACCGGACGTCCAGGTGCGCGGAGCGATCACGTTGTGGAAATCGCCGAAGCCGCCGCGAATGGAGGTCTTGTGGTCGTTAAACGGATCGTAGGCGAAACCGAAGCGCGGTCCCCAATTGCCGAGTGCCGGATTATCGCGCCATACTTTGGGCGCCAGGGTAAAGCCGGTGGAGATCGGCCCGCCAACGCTATGGAAGGGCGGATTCGTGATCACCAGCAGGTTGTTCATCAGACTCTTCGGGTTGGTATCGAAGTCATACCGCAAACCGATGTTCAACGTGAGTTTTGCATTCACCTTCCAGTCGTCATTGATATACGGCATGATCATGTGTTCCCGGAATGCGCGGTAGGCATCCGGGTTGACGTTGCCGTAGATCGACGTGCCCGCCGGGAACGCGCCGCCGTAGCGGATAGGGGTCCCCTGCATGTACCCGAGCAGGCTCGCAAACGTGAACGACCCTGCCGCTGAGAACGGCTGATTTTCGTACGTCTGGACTCGGCTAATGCTGACGCCGAATTTAATCGTGTGCGCGCCCTTCGTCATGTACATGTCGTCGGAGACACCGAACTTAGTCTGAATGAGAGAGTACGGAGCCAGAGCCGTCGGCCCGAGGCCGCTCAGTCCAGAAATCGCGACGTTACCGTCCTGCCCGCCCAGGTGTGGATAGAACTGCAAGGCCGGGTAGGAATCGATGGTAGTCGCGCTGTTTTCCGTGCGCATGAAGCTGACCCGCGCCACGTTGATAATCGACGGAGTGAGAATATGCTTCTCTTCGATGGTGGTATAGATATTGCGTGTCGGCTCCGTATCGCGCCACCCGGCAACAACCGTGTTAGGAAACGGATTGGTGAAATCGCCCTGGTCAATGACGAAGCGCGCAAAAACCGACGATCTTTCGGAGACCGTGTAATCGAACCGCCCCAGGAAGTAATGCTCGTTGCCGATCTGACTGCCCACCTGCGAAATGGTTCCAGTGCCACTCGGCAGGCCGCCGCGGAAGATTTCGGTGGTTGCCGAAGGCCACAGCTTCATGACGTCGGCCAGCCGCTGCGAAGCGAATCCCACATGGGCCAGTCCTGTTGCCGCGTTGCACGGGGCGGCCGCTCCGGCGATCGCGCACGGCAGGTCGCCATTGTGCGCGGCAGCGTCGGGAACGGTTGCCAGGTTCGTAATCGTCTTCACCTGCCGCAGCTCTTCGAAATTGCCGAAGAAGAACGCTTTGTCTTTCTTGACGGGTCCCCCGAGCGCTCCACCGAATTGGTTGCGGCGGAAGGGCGCCGGCGATGCGCCTTCGAAGAAATCGCGGGCGTCCAACGCGCTGTTGCGCAGGTATTCAAACACCGTGCCGTGGAAATCGTTCGTGCCCGACTTGCTGGCCGCGTTAATCACCGCGCCATTGCCGCCGAACTGCGCGCTGTACGTGTTCGTCAGCGTCTGAAATTCAGCAATGGCGTCGAGCCCCAGCGACGTGCCCAGCGAGCCCCCGCCCGTTCCATGGTTGAAGAAGTTGGTGATGTCCGTGCCGTCCAGCAGGTAGGCCTGTCCCTCCGGACGCCCGCCCGCCACCGAGTAGGTATCGCCCTTCCCATAGAAAGACGTCGTGGAGGTCTGCGCCACGTTGACACCCGGGGCCAGCAAGATTAACTGCTGGAAGTTGCGGCCGTTCAACGGCAGTTCGGCCATCTGCTTGGTGTCCACCAGGTTCGCGACCGTAGATGATGTCGTATCCACCTGGGCCACTTCTCCTTGCACCGTGACCGTCTGTTGCGCCTGGCCTACGGGCAACGAGAGATCGACCACGAACTGGCTGCCGACCGTCAGCGTCACACCTTTGCGAAGCACGGTCTGGAACCCCGGCTTGGCCGCCGACACTTCATAGTCGCCGATGTTCAAGCTGGGTACATTGAAGCGTCCCTGCCCATCGGTTGTCACGGAAGCGACCACGCCCGTGCCGACGTTTTTCACCTGGACGGCAGCATCGGAAATGGCTGCACCCGAACTGTCCGTCACTGTTCCTAAAATAGTTCCCGTACTGACCTGCGCGCGGAGGCTGGCCGTAAATGCGACAACACATAGTGTGGCGACAGAGCCCATCCGCGACGCGCGAGTGAACGCGTGTGTGAAGCTGATCATAGCTGTTGGTTCAAACCTTTTTTGTTCTAACCCCGAACAGTGTGGACCAGGATTTCAAAAAGGCGCTCGATCCCTGCCCCACGCTGAAGCCCGCATTTGCGGTATTGGCGCGATTGTACGGCAGGGGACAACGATTCGTCAAGCGCGGCTCCCGGGAATGAACTCCAATCACCTACTCCAATCCGCGTGTCTCTCCGCAAGGCAACTTGCTTCTCCCCCCACCGTGCGTCAAACTGAAGTTGCGTTCATGCCCGATTATTGTACTTGCGGCGCGCAGTTGCCCTCCGATGCGGTGTTCTGCCACAAGTGCGGTAAACCTCAGCGGGAGATCGTCACACCCGTACTAGAACACGAACCCGAATTCATTCCGTCCACGCCACCAGTACGTGCCCAAGCGCCACCGCTCAACTTTCGGAATCCCGTTGTGTTGCGAATCGCAGCGATCGTGGCTGTCAGCGCCACCGTGCTGGCCTTTATTGTGCCTTTTCTGAATTGGGTTGCGGGCGGATTCTTCGCGGTGCTTTTCTATCGCCGCAGGACCGGCTCGCTTTTGAACCTTCGGGCCGGCATGAGGATGGGCTGGTTGACTGGCGTGTTCGCGTTTGTGCTGTGGTCCATTGTCTTCATGACGCAGAACCCGGCGGCGATCCTGCAAGAACGCGTGCGGAGCATGCAAGGGCAGGATGCCGCAATGATGCAACAGATGATCCAGTTCTTCCAGACACCGCAAGGGATGGTGACCGGGCTACTGTTTCTGTTCCTGCTGATCACGATGCTGTCGACGGCCGGCGGCGCGCTAGGCGCAAAGCTAGTCGGCAACAGCCGCTAGCGCGGTCGGTCTCGCCGCCCATGCGGCGCGCTACCACTAGTGCGTCCCTGCCGTCTCCTCCACCGCGACGAACGGGCTGAGCAGATTCCCCTCTCCGTGGAATTCGATATCCACTGTCTGCTCGATCTCGAGTAGCGGATTCTGCTCAATCTGTTCGCGCAGCGTTTCGCTTAAGCCGAGGCGGCTCAATTCGAGCGTGTTCCGGATCCACCCGATCGTAACCTGGCTTAAATCCGGCCTGCCCGCGGTGGAGAGAATGCGCTCCAGGCACTCGCGATCGGTCGCATAGTGAATCGGGACATGCGCTCCGGAAGGATTGTCGGAGGTCAAGGCATTGATCCAGGTGGCCTCGCGATCGATTTTGCGCACCAGCCGGTCCGTTACCACGTCGGCCGAGCCCACCCCGAGGGCATTGCCGTAGCTCAAATCGCTCAAGTCGCGCGCGAAGATGCGTTCGATACGCGGCAGGTAGGACCAGGGATTGTATTCGCCGCGATGCGTCCGGTTGATAACTTTCGTGTCCATACCGAGGCCGCTGATGTTCTTCCCCATTTCATCGACCACCAGGAGGTCGACATCCATCGGGATCTTCGCCATCCACGATTTCACCAGCGCCAGGTTCTCCTCCTCGCGCTGTTCCATGGCCTCGGCGGGAACGGCATCGAGTTTCGCCGTGTTGTGATGCGCGTCTTCGAGGATCGCCAGACCGCCCAGAATCTTGCCCGACCGTAGCGTCTGGCGTCCCACCGTGCGGATGACGTGCTCCAGGCCCAGCCGGTGCCCGTAGAGGTGATAACGCTCGGCGCCCGCCAGCTTCCCCAGCCCGATGGCCATCATTTTGAAAAGGCCGCTTTCGATGGCTCCAGAAAAATCCGTGTGCCACTTGACGCGGTTTACCAGCATCACGAAATCGGCTTGATACGCCATCCGGTCCATGAAGGCCTCGATGCCGTCCGCCGTCTTGCCGAGCGAAACAACCTCGAGTTGGCTCACCACGGGACAGCCCATTGCCGCCTCCGTGATGCCGTAGTGCGTCAGCACACTCTGCTGCCCCGCTGCAGTGGCCCCGCCATGACTGCCCATCGCTGGAAACAGGAATGGATGAACTCCGCGTTCCTTCCAGAAGCGCACCACGTTTCCGACGATCGTGCGGAGATTTCGGATGCCGCGGCTGCCCACACCGATCGCGATCCGCGAGCCCGGCTTCAAGCGCTCCGCGAAACCCGCTCCCGCCAATTGGCTGCTTACTTCGGTGGGAATATCGGCGAGGCGCCGGTCAGGAAGGTTCTGCCTCACAAGATGGAGGCGGGGTAATTGCATACCCCCTTATCTTATCGCTGCTCTGTTCCCCACTCCGATTCGAGCATGCGGGTGTATTCGCCGGATGCGTATAGCGAGAAGCGAAAATTCGCCGGAGTAATTCCGCGGTGCGCCACCGACTGCATGTAGCATTGATATAGGACGTCGGCGTAACGCTGATAACTGTCGAGGAAGGTTTCCGAAAGCTGATCCAGTTCCGGTGGCTTCGAGAAGATCGTGTTGAGCCCGATGGCGCGCGAAAAGATCGCCGAGTAGTCACCCACTCCCCAGCGCACCAGTTTGGCCTTCACCTCTTCGGGTGGGTTGCCGGTGAGCAGCCCTACGAAACTCTGGCCAGCGATCTCCGATTCCGCCAGCTCGGGGGTACGCTCGACCATTTCCAGGCACTGCTCGACCCACCGCAGCAGGTCCTTCCCAAGGAAAAACAGCATGCGGATTTCCGAGTAGCGCCCCGCCTGCACCCGGCGGGTGAGCGTTTCGGTGTCGGAGCCGTCGCCCGGAATGAGCCCCGAGAGCATCAGGGCGGCTTTGGAATTCTCCAGTAACGCGGAAGGCGGAACTCGCTCATTAAATGGATAAAGAATCAGCGGCGGCAGGTCCCACACAACCTCGCCGAGCGCGGCAACCGGCTCTGGCATCTCGCTCCTCATTGCTCTATCGGCAGTTTCTCTTAAAAGGTACAGCCGTTCGCGCCGTCTCGCCCTGATAACAAAAGACATCATGGTACCGGAGGCTATCGGGGAATACACTGCGCGTAGTAACGAGATATGTTCCCGGCTCTGGTTGACTTCCTCCACGATGAAACGGGCCAAGACTTGGCCGAATCGTGCCTCATCACCGCTCTGATCGCCCTGGCTGCCTTAGGCTTGTACTTCGGAGTGACTGGCGGCTTGCACGATCTCTGGAGCACCGCCAACTCCACCCTGGCCAACGGTAGCACCGCCACTGGGGCCGTCCCGGCCACCGCCAGCACCCCCGCACGCTAGCGCGCCGCAAAGTCCAGGCCGTGCTCACAGTTCGTCGCTGAGAAGCAGCATCCGTGTGCCGTATGCGACTGGCTTTACATCCATCGTTCTTGCCATCGTCTGTGTCTTGTGACCCTTCCTGTTTCTGTAATAAACTGCATCATCACGCGGGGGTACTCGAACCGTGGCAGACCCTTTTCATCTCTCACTCTTGAAACAGGGTGCTTCTGCCTGGAACCAATGGCGCGCGCAGAACAGAGATGTGAAACCCGACCTGGTGGATGCCGACCTGAGCAGCCTCAACTTGAGCGGCGCCGAGTTGACGAGGGGGGACCTGCGCGGGTCGAAGTTCCACGAAACGAATCTGGCCGGGGTTAACCTGCGGGAAGCCGACCTGCAAGGGGCGGATCTGAGCGGCGCCCTCGGTGGCCTGAAGACCGAGCAACTCGGCGGAGCCGATCTGACGGGGGCAAAGTTGCCGGAGCCTCTCGCGGAACTGTTCAAGAAGCTGGATGCCGTTAAAGGAATATCGGACAGCGCACAAAAACTCTTCGTGGGGATGCTGGGCGCTTGTCTCTACTCCTGGTTAACGATCGGAACCACCACCGACGTTAGCCTGATCACCGACCGCGCTTCTTCGCCGCTGCCGATCATTCAGGCCAGTATTCCGATTGTTGGTTTCTATGTCATTGCGCCGGTCCTTTTGCTCGGCGTCTATTTCTACTTCCATTTCTATCTACAGAAGCTCTGGGAGGAATTAGGATCGCTTCCCGCGATCTTTCCAGACGGCAGACCCCTTCAAGCAAAGGCGGACCCCTGGCTCCTCAGCGATCTGGTCCGCTCGCATTTCTATAAACTTAGCCAGGATCGGCCACTGATTTCCCATATCCAGAAGTGGATCTCCGTTCTGCTCGCGTGGTGGCTTGTTCCCGTCACCCTGCTCCTGTTTTGGGCGCGTTATCTTCCGCGGCATGATTACTGGGGCACAGGTTTTCACACCGCGACGCTGGCCATTTCGATCACCGCCGCGGTGTTCTGGCACCGCCTCTCGGGAGAGACCCTGCGCGGACGCGAACGGCGGCCGTTTGTCTGGCAATCGGCGGTGGCCCGCCCAAAAGCGTACACTCCCTTGATCGTGACCCTCGCCTTGGCCGGTTTCTTCATCGTTTTTGCCATCGGCGTCATTTCCGGGACCCGCTCGAGCAAATGGGACCATGACTGGTGGCGCGAAACCACAGGGCCGCGCACCTGGGCCCCTCATCTGCTCCAGACGTTCCATTTCTCGCCCTTCGCCAACCTCAGAGGCGCCGACCTCTCCGTAAAACCCGCGAACTGGACGGGGAAAGGCGACTCCGATGCGGAGGCCGTCAGCGGAGCTCAAATGAACGGCGTCGATCTGCGCGAGGCCGATCTTACGAACGCTTTCCTGGTCGGCGCTCTTCTGAATGATGCGCATTTTGAGGGCGCCGATCTATTGTCCGCAGACCTTCGGAACGCGGAATTAGTGGACGCACACCTGGAACGCGCCGATCTGCTGGGAGCGCGCCTCGATGGCGTCACAGCCGAGCACATCCATCTGGCCAACACGGACCTGCACGCGGCTCACCTCAACGGGGCACGCCTGCGAGCGGCCGATCTATCCGGAGCGGACCTCACCGGCGCGGATCTCACCGATGCCGACATCGAATATGCCCAATTCGGAGGGGCTACCATTGCGCCCGACCAGCTGTTGAACGCAAAGAACTGGAAATCCGCTTACTTCGATCGGAAGCTTCTCGAAGCCCTCAGTCTGCCGCCGGACAACAACGATGTGGTCCACGCCAACGAAAAAAAAGAGCAGGATGCCGCGGCGCGGAACCCCTCGGCCGCGGAACTGGCGCGCATCGACCGTTTTGCGAAACTCATCCCGGGCGGAAACCGCGAAGCCGAGAATATTCGCGCACTTATCGTTAAGCATCTTGACGGAGGCACGCAGGTCGAGACGATCCCGGTCGCCCCGTCGGTACCGGGTCCATCCCCGGCCGGCTCCTCCCCTGTTCCTTTTTCGGTCGCCCAGGTTGAGCGGCTCTATAACTTCCCGCCCAATCTGGATGGCCGCGGACAGACGATCGGCATCATCGAACTCGGTGGAGGGTACCGCGACTCCGACCTGAACCTGTACTTTGCGCAAGCAAAGATCCCGAAGCCTACGATCATTTCAGTTGGCGTCAGTGGCGCGAAGAACAGCCCCGATACCGGTCAGTATGCGAACAGCCAGGTTGAGCTCGATCTCGAAATCGCGGGGTCAGTCGCTCCGAAAGCCCAGCTGGTGGTCTATTTTGCACCGAATACCGCCGCCGGCTATCTGGAAGCGATTACGACAGCGGCGCATGATAGCGAGCACCACCCGTCAGTTATCCTGATCGGTTGGGGAGGTCCGGAGTCCTCATGGCAAGCGCAGTCGCTCCAGGCAATGAATCAGCAACTGGGCACAGCAGCCGGGGCGGGCATTACCGTCGTGACAGGATCTGGAGACAACGGCGCCAGCGATGGAGTAAGCGATGGTCGTCGACACGTAGATTTTCCTGCGTCCAGCCCATGGGTACTCGCCGTCGGCGGGACCAAGCTCATAGCGCGCGGAAGCACTATCGCTTCTGAAGTGGTTTGGAACGACGGTCCAGGTAGCGGAGCGACTGGCGGCGGCGTGAGCGACATCTTTTCCCGACCGGAATGGCAGTCGGGAATCCGCATACCCCCCGAAGCCGGCGCGAAGCCAGGCCGCGCCGTTCCCGACGTGTCAGCGAATGCCAGTCCGCTCACCGGGTACCGGATCGTGATCGACGGCAAGGTCGCTGCCATCGGCGGAACTTCGGCGTCCGCACCCTTATGGGCGGGTCTGATCGCGCTCTTAAACCAAGGCTTGGGGCACAACCTTGGTTACCTCAACCCGGTGTTGTACCGTCAACTCGGCGACAAGGGAGTCTTTCACGAGATTACCAGCGGAAATAACAGCTCGGGAAATGTGAAAGGGTATTCGGCCGGGCCCGGCTGGAACGCCGCCGCTGGTTGGGGGACCCCAGACGGCACCAAGCTTCTCGCCGCATTGCGGGAACTCGCCGGCAAATAACGAGCGCGTTGCCGAGCTTCCAAACGCGCGAGCACGGGTTTAGCCGGCGCCGACCAGGCCGTACGGCGGGTCCACCATTTCCACGGCCGAGCCGGTTCCGTTCAGCTCACGGACAATCGTTTCCGCAAAATCGATCGCGCGATTGGGGCTGTCGAACGCGCCCAATTCCTCGCCATCCGGAGGCACTCGATGAAGCACCGTCACCATGCTGGGCAGCGTACCGGAGCCTCCCTGTTTGACGACGTAGAAGGTGTTGCGTGCCGGCACGCTTTCCTGAAGCGCCAACGACCGAGTCGCCATGCGGTGGCCCTCCTTTGCGGGCGATCCGGTCATCATATGCCGATTCGCACTTCGACACAAGCGCAATGGCAGCGACACGCGCCGCGACTGTTAACGAACCGGCTGGCGCGCGAGGGCGCCGTGGCCTTCACTCGCGAGGAACGCCCGCAGCTGGTTGTAAGGGCGATGCGGGTTGTTCGGGCTCAGGGCGGAACGGATCCAGCTTTCGTGATACCAGCGCTCGAACGGCGGGTACTCGCAGCGCGCCAATTCGCTTTCGAGCTGTTCGAGCGGGGCGCGGGCTTCGAAGACGAGACGCCACATCTCGGCGGCGTCGCGCGCATGGAGAGCCTCGTCCAGTTTGAGCGCGGCGGCGGTCTGGCGCTGGGCTACTT